>JACQRG010000074.1 GCA_016206565.1 Candidatus Omnitrophota bacterium
CTCGATGCGGCCGATGCAGCCGCGCAGCTGCCCGCGCTTGCGCAGCGTCACGAACAGCCCGGTGGATTGCGCCAGCTCCGGGTGCCCCTCCAAGCCCAGCGGCACGAGCCGGTCCTTGTACTTGGCCGGGTTGAGCTGCATGTCCAGGGTCAGCCGCGCCGCCTTCACGAGCGCGGCGCCGGCCTCGCTGGAGAGCCGGCTCTCTGCAGCCGGCGGCCGGTCCGCCATGACGACCGTGCCGTAGCCGACCACGCGCGAGCGGTCCCCGGCCGTATCGCCGGAGTTCGCCGCGGCCAGCAGAAACCGTTCCGGGTGGCCGAGCTTGGCGGCCAGCAGCAGGCTGGCGACGATGGGCCCTCGCCCGCACGCCTCCACCACCCCGCCCTCAAAGAGCCGGTCAACCGCCTGCGGCGTTTCGCCCAGGATGGCGCCGAGCGTGCGCAGGTCAATGTTCTTGGCATCGTCATACGGATGGTAGTGCGACAAGTCGGTGCTGAAGACGAATAGATAGTCGCCGCGCTTGGCCAGCGCAGCCAGGGCGTCGGCCAGGCCCTGGGCATGCGCCAGGGTCGCCCCGCCCATGAGGATGGGAATCAGCTTGAACTCCCCCAGCGCCACCTGGAGAAACGGCAGCTCCACCTCCAGCGAGTGCTCGCCGGCCTCATGCGCCTCGGCATGGTGGCGCACCCCGCCGCCCTGCCCCTCGAGGAACCGTACCGCCCGGGTATCAATCGGGATGCGGCCCAGCGGCGTCTCATAGACCTCGGCATGGTCGGCTGAGGAGCTCTCGAAGGAGAGGCGGTGGGTGAACCCGACCACGACCACCCCCTCGTAGGTCTTGCCCTTGAGCTGGCGAAAACCTGCGGCGGCGATGGAGCCTGAGTAGGGGTAGCCGGCGTGCGGGGCGATCAGGATGCGGGGCTTGCCCGGCAGGACGGCGTTGCCGCTGGCCTCCAGCAGATGGGCGACCAGCGCCCGGAGCTCCTCGGCCTTGGCAGGGTAGAATTGCCCGGCCACCTGCGCTTGCCGGGTGTCGGCGGCCGCGGGCTGGCTGCCTGCCGCCAGGAAGATGAGCCCAAGGCCAAGAATGGCCCAGCGTCTCATGGCCCTATTCTACTACAAGAGGGCCTGGGAAAATGGCGTTGACACCCTGCCCGGCCCTCAGGTAGACTAGAGCCGCTTGAAGAGTAGCGCTCGAGCTGCGTGATCTGAACGGTCATTCAGCGATGCGCTCACGGCGCTGCAATCACTTGAAAACCTTGGGGTTATGAAGCTGCAGCGCGGGCGAGGTTGAACGGTTCAGCTCTGTTCGTCGTTCGGTTCGGTTCGTCACGTATAAGTCAGACAACGCAATCTGGAGAGTCCGAAGTCGCACGGTAGCCCAGAGGGTTGCCGGCGACTTTTTTATTTTGAGGCTTTTTGGGAGGGCTGGCCAGGCCGCACGACGCTCGTGCTAGTGGGCCGGGCCGGCAGATTGGGAAGGGGGTGTAAGTCGCAATGCCAAAGGGAACCGTGAAGTGGTTTAGTGACCAAAAGGGGTATGGATTCATTACCCCCGAAGACGGCTCCAAAGACGTCTTCGTCCACTACTCTGCCATCGGTGGTGACGGCTTCAAGTCCCTCAAGGAAGGCCAGGCGGTCGAGTTTGAGATCACCCAGGGTCCGAAGGGTCCGCAAGCCGCGAACGTCACGAAAGCCTAACGCGTTCGAGCAGAGCAACAGCACCGCCCCTCCGCCATGCACTGTGGCGGAGGGGCGGTGTGCTTTCAGGCGCGGCGCGTCAGGCCGAGGACGCGCACCGGATGGGAGCCGGCCAGGCGGATGCGCAGCTCATCCGCATAGCGCAGCGGGACGCGCAGGTGGGAGCCGTCAATGAACGCGCTGCCCCGGCGCATGAGCCAAGTCAGCCGGACGGTTTGCGCGGGGGCGAGCGCGCCGCCGAGCAGCCGGTTGCGGGAGAGGCGCCCCCGATAGAGCTCCCGGGGCCGGTATTGGAAGCGCGGCGCGCGCCAGGGCAGGCGCAGCCCGCCGGCCGCCAGCACCGCGCTGCTGGACCCGGCCGCGGTGGCGATCCATAGGCCGGAGCTTTTCTGCAGCTCGGCCCGGCCGCCGATGCGCAGGCGATAGCGGCTCATGGTGGCCGGGTCGTCGTGCGCGATGAGGATGTCGTTGACCACGCGCTGCGGCAGGACCCGCCCGTTGAGGCGCGCCTCGAGGCGGCGCAGGCGCAGCTGCGGCAGCCTCCCGCGCAGCGCGCGCTGCAGTAGCCGCGGGAACGTGCGGCGGTTGGCCGCGCAGAACACCGCCTCGCTGCGCGCCGGATCCGAATTGACGCCCAGGATCGGCGTCTCACCTACGCTGTGCGCCGCCTGCAGGAACGTCCCGTCCCCGCCCACCGACACGACCAGCGCGTAGCGGCGGCGCACCCGCAACCCGACCCGGTACGCCACGTCGAACGGCACGCCGGCCTGGCGCAGGGCGGCCAGCACCGAAGCCAGCGCCTGCGCGTGCACCGCGTGGGCCCGGCGCATGTCCAGCACGTCCGGGTGGCGGCGGCGCAGCAGGCGCGAGAGGCGCGCATCCCGCAGCTCGGCCAGCGCGTGCTCATAGGCGCTTCTCTTGTAGACCACGAGCACCCGCGGGGGGTGCATCCGCCGGTTACTCCTGGATGGTGACCTGCTTCATGAGGATATCCTGCAGCGGCCGGTCCCGCCCGTCGCGCTGGGCCGCGGCGATCTGCTCCATTACCGGCTGGCCCTCGACGACCCGGCCGAAGATGGCGTGCTTGCCGTCGAGCCACGGCGTGGCCTCGAGCGTGATGAAGAACTGGCTGCCGTTGGTGTTGGGGCCGCGGTTGGCCATGGAGAGGATGCCCGGGCCGTCGTGGCGCAGGTCCGGCGAGAACTCATCGTCGAACGCGTAGCCCGGCCCGCCGGTGCCGTCGCCGCTCGGGTCGCCGGTCTGGACCATGAAGCCGGGGATGACCCGGTGGAACTTCAGGCCGTTGTAGAAGCCCTTGCGGACCAGCGTGACGAAGTTCTCGACGGTCTTGGGCGCCTTGTCGCTGTAGAGCTCGACCACGATCGTCCCCATCGAGGTGTCAATCGTCGCTTTGGGACGCCCTGCTGCCGATGCCATGGATGCCATGACCCCCATGCTGAGAACCACACCCAGTAGTGCCCGCGTCTTCATCCTCCCTCCTTGTGTCCGCCTATTGTACGTCGGGACGCATCGGACCCCGCAACGATTTCTTTTCGGCGCGCAGGCGCTTGAGGCGCAGCAGCTTCTCTCGCGTGCGCTTGGAGCGCTTGCGCTTCTGGCGTCGCAGCTTTGCGATCTCCCGCGCCTGCTCGCTGAGCGCCCCCAGCCGCTGCGCCTCCAGCCGCTCCAGCAGAATGCGCCGCGCCAGGAACCGGTTGAGCGCCTGGGAGCGCTCGCGCTGGCAGCGCACCTCCAGGCCGCTGGGGCGGTGGCGCACCACGACGCAGGTCGCCACCTTATTGACGTTCTGCCCGCCGGGGCCCCTGGAGCGCACAAAGTGCTCCTCCAAATCCTCCTCGCGCACGCCCAGCCGGTGCATGAGGGCGACGAGCTGGGCCTGCTTGAAGGGGGAGACGGGAAACGCCGCCATGATCAGACGTTATGCGGTTAAAACGGCACCTGCACGCCGGCCAGCGCCTCGAACTCGCGGCCGGATCGCTCGAACCGCACGAACCATTCGGCGTCGCGCAGGAGCTTGCGCGTGAACGTCACCGTCACACCCAGCGGCTTGCCCTGCGGCGTGAGCAGCTCCACTTCAACGGCGCTGCGGCGGCCGGCGGCCACGCGGCCCTGAAAACGCACCGGCTGCCGGCGGCCGTCCGCGTAGGGGATCTCCAGCGACACCGATAGGTCCCGGTTCAGCTTCCAGGTGCCGAACAGGACGATGCGCCGCTGCACGCGCCGCCCGCCGGCCAGCTCGATGCCGACCTGGTAGGCCAGGCGTCCCCGGCGGGCGTTGAGGCTGGGCGTCTGCAGGCTGGCGCGAAACGCGAACGCCGACTCGCCCGAGGCGTCGAGCCGGTACACCAGGCGGTTCGGGCCAGCCACGTCCCAGGCGCCGGCGAAGCGCAGCGCGCGCAGTGTCCGCCGCCTGGGATCCAGCTGCTGCTCGTAGCGATAGAGCAGCTCATGGCGGGGGCCGACCTCCCATCCGCCCTGGAAGGTCAGGCGGTCCTCGGCGCCCTCGCCCTTCCGCGCCATGAACACCAGGCGGTTGCGCGCATCCGCCTGCCAGCGGCCGGAGAGCTCCAGCTCCTGCGCGCTGACCTGGCCGTCGAGCTCATGCCGGCGCAGCGCAAAGAGCAGCCGGTGCGCCTCTGCCGCGATGATGCCGCCCTTGAGGGACACGCGCCGACGGCGCCGGCCCTGGGCGTCGCGCAGCGTCAGGGTGAGCTCGTGCGAGGGGGTCAGCGACCAGATCCCGTCCACCTCGGTGCGGCGCGACGGCCAGTCCCTCATCCCACGCCCTGCTGGTTGGCCGCAGGCCGGTCGCTGCGCAGCAGCGACCATTTCGCCCACGCCGAGCACCCATGTTGGCGGCGAAATCCAGCAGGGCGTGGGATCATTCGGTCAGGATCTCGATGGCGCTGGCCAGGTTCACGATGGCGATCTCAATGGCCCGCGCATCCGGCCCCCGCGCGCCGCGCTCCTCCTTGGCCAGGACCCGCAGGCGCTCCAGGGCCGTCTTCAGTTCTTCGCCCATGCGCCGCGCCGCTTCATTCTTCATCGTGGAGCACCCGCTGCAGCAGCGTCCCGATCAGCTCTTCCTTGCTGGGCTTCTGTTGCGGCTCGCCGGCCTGGGCCTGCCCCGGAGGCGGCGCTTGGGCATCCAGCTCCGGGGCCAGCAGCCGGCCCAGCACGTCCACCGCCTTCCTCACCAGGACCCGGGAGGCGACGTACTGCAGGTCCGGCAGCACCGCGACGTGCGGCGGCCGGCCCTGGATGCTCACGGGAATTTCCATCCGTCCCGACGATGCCACCAGCCCCTCCAATTCGTTGACCCCGCCCACCACCGCCGCGGAAAGCTCCGGATCAATGGAGAGCAGCAACCGCGCGGCCACCGTGCCGTCCAGACCGAGCCGCGCCCCGCCCGCGACCTCGAAGGTATCCGTCGCCAGGCGCACGTTCTCGCAGTGCAGCGCGGCGCCCTGCAGGCGCACGGCCAGCTCGACCGGCTGGAAAATAGTGTCGGGCGCGGTCAGCTTGGCTTGGTACTCCGGCGGCAGGCGCTGCTGCAGGCTCTCGACCAGCCCCGGGATCATGGACAGCTGCGCGAAGACCACGCGCAGCACGTTCACGCGCTCGAGCACGGCGTCCTCGAGCCGCAGGGTGCCGTCGCCTGAGGCCAGCACCACGCCGATCGGGTCTAAGTCCGGCAGCACGCCGGTGAAGCTCAGGCTCAGGGTGCCCGCAAGCTGCGGCGACGGGGCAGGCGCCTGCGGCAGGACCCGCCCGAGCGGCAGCCGTTGCACCGACACCTGGAGGTTCTCAAGCGCCGAGGCCTTGCCGGGCTGGGGCGGCACCAGCCGGCCCTGCAGCCGCAGGTTGGGGCGCTCGCTCTCGAGCGCGCCGGCCAGCTCGACGTCAATCGGCCCTGCGGCCGAAATGTTCTTGAGCGTCAGGGCCGTCTGCCGCAGCCACAGCTCGGCCGGCGGCGATGCCGACTCGTCGAGCCAGTGCAGCGTGCCATTGCGTATCTGCAGCGTTGAGACGCTGAAGGAAAAAGCGTCCTGGCGCGACGCCGCGGCCGGGGCGGCGGGCGCGGCGGCCAGCGCTAAGCCCAGGAGGTTGATGTCTCCCTCGGCGTCGCGCACGACATGCACCGTGGGCCGCTCCAGCGCCACCGAGACCACCTGCACTTGCCGGCGCAGCAGCGGCTTGAGGCGGACCAGGGCGCTGGCCAGCGGCACGTCAATCAGCGGCTCGACCTTGAAGCCTTGCAGCTGCAGCGCGATGCCGCCGCGCCAGGCCAGCGAGAGCCGCTGCAGCGTCACCGGCCGGCCGAGCTCTTTCTCCAGCTGGGCCACGACCATCGGGCGATAGCGGTCCGCGTCGAAGGTGGCGATGAAGACCGCCAGGCTGATGAGGCCGAGCGCGACGAGCAGCGCAAGGAAGAGGAGAAGCCGTCTGCCCATGAGCGACGTGGCCTCTATTGCGCCTGGACTGGCTAGGCGAGCTTGCCGACGCGCGAAGAGGAGCGGATGCTGAACCAGATCGCGAAGACGCCGAGCCCCAGCGCGAGGAGGAGCGAGAAGGCGTTCATCGCGCCGTAGTGCGCGGGCGCCAGCATCCCGAAGAGCATGGGACCGGAGAGGAAGCTGTTCACGCGCGAGACGTGCAGCGCGCGCTTGCGGGCCGCCGGGATCTGCTCCGCTGGCACCTTGCCGGTGAGCAGCCGCTTCTGGATGGGCCAGATGATGAACCAGACGTTGAACCACATCACCGAGCCCAGCACCATGCCCAGCAGGATCCACATCGCCCGGTCGGTCAGGCCCTGCGCATCGGCCCACAGGCTGGTGGGACCCAGGCCCGCCCCCGGCGTGTAGAAGTAGGTCAGCGTGAACAGGAACAAGCCTGCGAGGAAGGTGATCATCGCCCCCCACCGGAACCACCACAGGGCCCTGGGCATGAGCTGCGGGTTGACCGCTTTTTTCGCGGCGTCATCGAGGGCGCCTTGCAGCGGCACGTTCACGAAGTTGAAAAAGTACAGGTGGCCGATCCAGGTGATCCCGGCGATGACATGGAGCCACCGAAGCACCAGATGCACGTTGCTGTACAGATCGCTCATGCCATCAGCCCTCCCGCTTCCGCCGACCGCCTGCCTGCCTGAGCATCACAATAACAAGATTGACGCCTGACCGCAAGTCATCCCTCCAGGCTCCACGCGCGGCGCAGGGCCGCCAGGGCCGCGCGCAGAGTCTGCGGCGCCGGCCGGTTGTCGGACAGGCGGGTCCGGTCGCGCGCGGACCAGCCCTGGACCGGCTCGAAGCCGGCGCGCAGCCGCTCGTAGTGCTCCGGCCGCGCCTCGGAGAGGTCGGACTTGGCCGCGTAGCGCCTGGCCACCCGTTGCAGCGCGACGCGCTGGGGCACGACGCACTCGAAGAAGTGGAACGAGGCGCCGTGGCGCCGGGCGATGCCGCGCAGCAGCCGCCGCCCGGAGGCCTTGGAGAACATGCCGTCGCA
>JACQRG010000073.1 GCA_016206565.1 Candidatus Omnitrophota bacterium
ATGTACGGCGGGTCCATCAGCGCAATCCTCATCCGCACCCCAGGCACGCCGGGCGCGGCGGCGACCGTTATTGATGGCTACGAACTCCACAAACAGGGGTTTGGGGCGAAGGCGCTGGGGGTCTCGCTGATTACGGGGACGGTCGGCGGTATTGCGAGCGTGTTCATCTTGATCGGGCTGGCGGTTCCCCTCTCGAAGGTCGCGCTCGCGTTTGGTCCGCCGGAGTATTTCGCCCTCGGTGTGTTCGGCCTAGCGTTGATCAGCAGCTTCGTAGGGCGGGATCTCCTCAAGGGCATGATCTCCGGCACGCTAGGGCTGATTCTGGCCACGGCCGGGACTGATCCGTTCTCGGGCACGCCGCGGTTTACCCTCGGATCGATCGACCTACTGACCGGCGTCGAGCTCGTGGCCGGCATGATCGGCCTGTTTGCAGTTTCGGAGATCTTCTACCAGATCGCGGAGTCCGAGGGGTGGGAGAGGATCAAGGGCAAAGTGAGCACCCAGCTGCCGACGTGGGTGGAGCTGGTGAAACTCAAGACGGCGATGATCGTCGGGATCGTGATGGGGACGATCGAAGGCCTCCTACCCGGGGGCGGCGGCGCGATCGCAGCATTTATCTCCTACGATCAGGCGAAACGATGGTCGAAGCACCCCCAAGAGTTCGGCCACGGTTCACTGGAGGGTATCGCTGCACCCGAAACCGCAAACAACGTCGTCACCGGCACCGCGATGATCCCGCTGTTGACCTTTGGGATTCCTGGGTCAAACGGCGCCGCGATCATGCTGGCCGCGATGCTGCTCCACGGGATTCAGGCAGGCCCGCAACTGTTTGAGCGCACGCCGCAGATCGTGTACGGGCTATTTGTAGGCATGCTGGTCGCGAACGTGCTGATGCTGATCCTGGGCTACCTGGCGCTGCGGCCGTCCATCGCCATCGTCAACGTACGCCGGCCGTATCTGTTTGCAGGCATTCTCGGACTCGTGCTGGTCGGCGCCTACTCAATCAGCAACCGGATGTTCGAGGTTTGGGTGGTCCTCATCACCGGGCTGATCGGCTACGGCATGCGCCGCTACGGCTACAACGTGCTGGCCATGGTCCTGGGGCTCGTGCTCGGTTTCATCGTGGAAGCCAACCTCCGCCGCTCGCTGCTGATCTCGATCGGGAACCCCTGGGTGTTCTTCACGCGGCCCATCTCCGGACTGCTGTTGACCTTTGCGCTCATCACGCTGCTGTGGCCGATCCTGCGCCAGGTTCGTGAAGACCGCCGCGCGCGCGCGGCGGCGCCGGCCCGGGGGTAGAGGTGGATCTGGATCTCCGCGGCAAGGCGGTGCTGCTCGTCGGCGGCACCCGCGGCATCGGCCGCGAGACCGCCCGGCTGCTCGGACAGGAAGGTGCGCGTCTCGCCCTCGTCGCGCGGGATGTCCGGACGCTGGAAGAGACCGCGAGCGAGGTGCGCGCGCAGGGCGGCCAGGCGGTGACGATCCCTGCCGACGTGACCGATCCCGGCCAGGCGCAGCGGGCGGTCGCGCACGCGGCCGGGGCGCTGGGTAAGTTCGACGTGCTCATCTGCACCGTGGGCCGTGGATTTCGTGGCCCATTCGCTGAGCTCGACGACGCGAAGTGGCGGGAGGCGTTCGATCTCGACTTCTTCGCGCCGGCGCGCCTGGTGCGGCTCGCGATTCCGCACATGGCCCCGGGCGGCCGGATCGTACTGCTCGGCGCGGCGTCGGCGAAGCAGCCCTCCATGCACCAGTCCCCATCGAACGCCGCCAAGGCGGCGCTGGCGAATCTCACCCGCAGCCTCGCTGAAGAACTCGGGCCGCAGGGACTCGTCGTGAACTGCGTTTCGCCCGGACGCATCCTCAGCAACCGCCGGCACGAGCGCCTTACAGCCGAAGCCGGGAAACGCGGGATCTCTCCGGAGGCGGCGCTGCGCGAAGATGCGTCACACATTCCGCTGGGCCGGCTCGGCACACCGGCTGAAGTCGCGGCGATCGTGGTGTTCCTCGCCTCCCCGCGCGCCGCCTACATCACCGGGCAGTCGGTCCTGGTCGACGGCGGGCTCGTGCGCACCGTGTAATGCCGGCGGTCGATCAATCGCGCATCCCGGCCGACGAGGCGGTCACGACCGGCCGATTCACGTGGATCCCGTGGGCCGCGTTCGTGATGTTCTTCCTGATCGCGGCGGCCGCCCCGCTCCCCGAAGGTCTGTCCAGGTCCGGCGCGTACGCGCTCGCGGCCCTCGCCTCGGCCGTGCTGTTCTGGGCGAGCGGCGTACAGGACCCCTCGCTCACCGGCCTGCTCATCCTCACCATCATCTCGCTGCTGGATGTCCTCTCGTTCTCCGATGCCATCGCGGGATTTGGCACCGAGTTCGTCTGGCTGCTGGTCGTGACGTTCATCGTCGCGCAGGGGATGATGGACGTC
>JACQRG010000076.1 GCA_016206565.1 Candidatus Omnitrophota bacterium
AGATGGGGCAGAACTGCAGCAGCCGGGCCACAAGGACGATGGCCGAGGCCGGCATGGAGCACGAGGAGTTCAGATGCCCCACCACCGCCACGACGTCCGGGTCGGCGATGAGCTTCTTGGCCGCGCTGACGGCCTGGGTGGGGTTGCGCTGGTCGTCGAGCGCAGCCAGCTCAAGCCGTTGGCCCGGCAGCAGCGGCCCCTCGGCGAGCGCGTGCTCGATGGCCAGCTGCGCGCCGTGGAGCATGTCCTCGCCCTGCGGCGCCTGGTCGCCGGTTAACGGGGCCACGAAGCCGATTTTGACGACCGGCTGGCGCGGACCGCATCCGGCCGCGCCCAACAGCATGAGGCTGGCGAGCAGGGCGCGCGAGGCGGCTCGCCGGCGCATCAGGCGGGGCGGCCGGCCTCGGCTCCCCAGTGGAACGCCTCGGGCGATTCCCGCTTGCTGCGGTAGATCACCGCGCCGAGGATGAGCAGGCTTACGACAATGATGGCCGGCGTGACCAGGCCGAAGCTCTGGGCTTTGACGACGAAGGGCAGGATGAGGATGGCGACCAGGTTCATGACCTTGATGAGCGGGTTGAGCGCAGGCCCGGCGGTGTCCTTGAGCGGATCGCCCACGGTGTCGCCGGTGATGGAGGCCTTGTGCGCCTCGGAGCCCTTGCCGCCGAAATGGCCGTCCTCGACAAACTTCTTGGCGTTGTCCCACGCCCCGCCGGCGTTGGCCATGAAGACCGCGAAGAGCTGGCCCGAGAGGATGATGCCGGCCAGGAACCCGCCGAGCGCAACCTGCCCCAGCCCCAGGCCGATGATGATGGGGGCCAAGACCGCCAGCAATCCCGGCCCGATGAGCTCCCGCTGCGCCTCGCGGGTGCAGATGGACACCACGCGCGCGTAATCCGGGGTCTTGGTGCCCTCCCAGATGGCCTTGTCGCGGAACTGCTCGCGCACCTCGTGCACGATGAGGAACGCCGCGCGGCCCACCGCGCGGATGGTCAGCGAGCTGAAGAGCAGCGGGACCGCCCCGCCGATGAGGAACCCGATGAAGACCAGCGGCTCCGAGATGGAGAGCATCGGCACGATCTGCTCGTACGTCTGCCCGGTGTAGCGGGCGATGTCCGTGATGAAGGCGTTGAAGAGCGACACCGCCGCGATGACCGCCGAGCCGATGGCGATGCCCTTGGTGATGGCCTTCGTGGTGTTGCCGCAGGCGTCCAGGTCGGCGAGCGTCTGCCGGGCCTTCTTGTCGAGGTGACACATCTCGCCGATGCCGTTGGCGTTGTCGGACACCGGGCCGAAGACGTCCATGGAGATGTTGTTGCCGGTCAGGGTGAGCATCCCGATGCCGCACATGGCCACCCCGTAGGCGATGTAGGTCGGGTTGGTGCCGGCGTAGATCACCGCCGAGCCGAAGACAGCCGCGGCGATGACGAGGATGGCCCACACGCTGCTCTCCAGGCCCACGGCCAGGCCGTTGATGATGGTCGTGGCGTGGCCGGTCTGCGTGGCGCGCGCGACGAACTGCACCGGCGCCTTCTCGGGCGCGGTGAAGTAGTCGGTGAGGTAGTTGATGGCCACGGCCAGGCCGATGCCGATGAGCGTGCTCCACACCGGCCGCATGTCCAGGCCGGGCACCCCAAGGGTGACCCAGTCAGCCAGGGCAGGCCCTTCCGGGAAGCGCAGGTAGTAGAACCCGATGAAGCAGAAGCCGATGATCGAGACGATGGCCGAGACCGCGTAGCCGAGGTGGATGGCCTTCATGGCCGCGCGCGCCTCCTCGGAGGTCTTGACCAGGTAGGTGCCGATGATGGAGCTGATCACGCCGACGGCCCGCACCAGCAGCGGGAAGATGACGCCCTTGTGCCCGAACGAAGCCCAGCCCAGGATCATGGCCGAGACGATGGTCACCTCGTAGGACTCGAAGATGTCCGCCGCCATACCGGCGCAGTCGCCCACGTTATCACCCACGTTATCCGCGATCGTCGCGGCATTGCGCGGGTCATCCTCGGGGATGTTTTTCTCCAGCTTGCCGACCAGGTCCGCCCCGACGTCGGCGGCCTTGGTGTAGATGCCCCCGCCCACGCGCATGAAGAGTGCGAGCAGCGTGCCGCCGAAGCCGAAGCCCAGCAGCACCTCGTAGGCGTGCTCGCCGTAGACCAGGAAGATGAGCGTGCCGCCGAGCAGCCCCAGCCCGTCGGTGAGCATGCCGGTGATGGTGCCGGTGCGGTAGGCGATCTTCAGCGCCTCCGCGAAGCTGG
>JACQRG010000077.1 GCA_016206565.1 Candidatus Omnitrophota bacterium
CCTGACCCCGCCCGAGGCCGCAGAACGCCTCGTAGTCAATCAGCTGCGTGATCGTCGGATGGTCTCCGCAGACCGGGCAGGCGGGATTGCGCTTGAGCTGCACCAGCCGGATCTCCATCTTCAGCGCGTTGTAGAGCAGCAGCCGGCCGACGAGCGGCTCGCCGTTGCCGATGATGAGCTTGAGGGCTTCGGTCGCCTGGATGACCCCGATGACGCCGGGCAGCACCCCCAGCACGCCGCCCTCGGCGCAGCTGGGCACCATGCCGGGGGGCGGAGGCTCCGGGAAGAGGCACCGGTAGCAAGGGCCGGTGGGCAGGGCGAACACGGACGCCTGCCCCTCGAACCGGAAGATGCTGCCGTACACGTTCGGTCTACCGAGCAATATGCACGCGTCGTTCACCAGGTAGCGTGTCGCGAAGTTGTCGGTGCCGTCAATCACGACGTCGTAGCCCTTGACGAAGTCCATCACGTTGGCGCCGGAGAGCCGCGTGTTGTACGTGGTCACCGCGACGTCGGGGTTGACGGCGGCGATGCGCTCCTTGGCCGACTCGACCTTCAGGCGGCCGACATCCTCGGTGCGGTGGATGATCTGCCGCTGCAGGTTCGTGAAGTCCACCTTGTCGAAATCCACGATGCCCAGGCGCCCGACGCCGGCGGCCGCGAGGTAGAGGCCCAGCGGCGAGCCCAGCCCGCCGGCGCCGATGAGCAGGATGCCGGCGTCCCGCAGCTTCTGCTGGCCCTCGATGCCGACCTCCGGCATGATGAGGTGCCTTGAGTATCTGAGGATCTGATCGCGAGTCAGCTGTGCCATTGGTTTTGTGTACCGGTGAACTGGTGTACTGGTTCACCGGTACACTTGTACACCGGTAAACCGGTACACATTTCTCTAAAACGTGAATACTTTGTCTGCAGCCGCAACATCTTCAAGGAGGAACGCCGGCAGCCCGCGGACCTCGTCAATCTCCGGAATCAGGTCTTCTTTCTTCAGCCCCCAGACCGCCAGCGAGGAGCTGCACACGTAGTATTTCACGTCGCCCGACGCCTTGATGTCGCGGCACAGCTTCTGCGCGTCGGCTAAGTCCAGCCGCTGCAGGCGCTGGCGCACGCCCTCGCCCTCGGCCTGGTAGGCGCTCGAGAGCTCCAGCCGGTTGATCGCGCCGGGCCGCAGCCGGGCCACGGCCTCGTCGCGGAAGAGCACGCGCGCCTTCATGTCGGCATGCACCGCCGCCATCAGCAGCGTGAGCACCTGGATCAGGTTGTTCGTGCTGCCCCCGGAAACAATGATGGCGAGTGATTTCATATGGCGCGGTTAATACACCGGGCCGTCGGACTCCGGCACCTCGGGCAGCGGCACGTCCTCGGTGGGCGCGAGCGGATGGCCGGCCCCGCCGGTCAGCAGCGTCACCAGAGCCGCATCCCCCACCCGCTGGCACCAGGCGTTGAACGGCTCGCCGGGCCGGCGCTGCCGCTTGAAGCCCAGCAGGAGCTGCTCCAGCCGCTTCGCGCACTCGGTCGCCGGAATCTTGCGCAGCACCGCGTGGTTGAAGGTCGCCCCCGCGCCCAGCTGCCCGCCGACGAAGATATCGTATGCATCCACAACCTGGCCGTCCACCTTGGTCTTCGAGCCCATGAGGCCGATGTTGGCGATCTGGTACTGGGCGCAGGCGTTGGGGCAGCCGGTGATGTGCAGGCGCAGCGGCTCCTCCAGGGGCACGCGCTGCTCAAGGTATTCGATGATCTGGCGCGAGCGCGCCTTCGTCTCGGTGATGGCCAGCTTGCAGAACTCGACGCCGGTGCAGGTCACCACGCTGCGGCGCACCGGATGCGCGTTGATGGAGAGCCCCACGTCGCTCAATCCGGTGAGCACGTGCTCGACGTGGGCCTCCGGCACGTTGAGCAGCAGCAGGTTCTGCCGGTTGGTCAGCCGCAGGGTCTTGCCGTCGCCGTAGCGGCGGCACAGATCCGCAGCCTTGCGCATCTGCGGGCTGGTGATGCGCCCGACCAGGACCGGTGCTCCGATGTAGTACAGGCCGGGCTGCTTCTGCGCATGCACCCCCACGTGGTCGCGGTAGGTATCCGGCGGCTCCTGGTAGCCGGCGGGGGCCTCCTCCAGGGGGCGGGCCCAGCGCTCCTGCAGGGCCTGGCGCAGCTTCGCCACGCCCCAGTCATGCACCAGATACTTGATGCGGGCGTGGTGGCGCTTCTCGCGGTACTCCGGCGTGTCGCGCCAGATCTCGGTTAAGTGCCGCACGATCTCCACGGCGTCCGCCGGCTTGACGAACACGTTGAGGCGCTGGCTGAAGAACGCCTGGGTCGAGAGCCCGCCGCCGACGCGCAGGTCAAACCCGGCCTCGGTCCGGCCGTCCGCGTCCCGCGTGCAGCCGACCAGCGCGACGCACTGGATCTCCGGATGGATGCACCAGGTGCGGCAGCCGGAGACGCTGATCTTGTACTTGCGCGGCAGGTTCGCATACGCCGGGTTGCCCAGGAAGAAATCGCTCACCTGCCGGGCGATGGGGCCGGTGTCGAGCACCTCCTCCTTGTCTACCCCGGCCACCGGGCAGCCGACCACGTTGCGCGGAATGTCCCCGCACGCCCCCAGCGTCTTGATGCCCACCGACTCCAGCCGCTTGAGGATGCCCACCGCGTCGGTGTAGTGGATCCAGTGCAGCTGGAAATTCTGCCGGGTGGTGATGTCGGCGAACCCCCGGTTCTGCTTCTCGGCGATGTCGGCGACCGTGTCAAGCTGCTCCGGCGTGACGAAGCCGTTGGGCTGCTTCGTGCGCAGCATGAAGAAGCCCTGCTCGTGGCGGTGGGTGTAGAGCCCCAGCCACTTGCACATGAAGTGGTCGTCCTCGGTCAGGCTCTCAAAGCCCTGGCTGGCGGCGCGCTCCAGGGCCTTGACCACGTCGAAGGGGTTGCCGTAGCGCTGCTTGATGGCTTCCGCTTGGTTGCTCATGGGTCGTTAGGAGGGGAGTATGTCATATGCTAGTTATTACGTCAAGAACAAATGGCTGGAATGGTGGATTAATATTACTTATTAGGTAATATTACTTTGCTGCCGATTTCTTTCCACCACGTATCGAGCTCGGGCGTGAAGTACTTGACGCGGATCTTCTTGTACTCCTGGGTGCTGAAGAGGTTTTTGTGCGCAAACGCCCCGACGCGCTCCTCGATGCGCCGCACCACCTCCATGCACGCCGAGTACGTCTCGGCATGGATCATGGTGAAGAGCGGATACGGCCAATTGGGATACACCGGCCGGCGGTAGCAGTGGCTCACCTCCCTGAAGAGCGCCATCTGCTCGCCGACGGCGTCCACCTGCTCCGGCGGCACCTGCCAGACCACCATGGCGTTGGCCTTAAAGCCGGCATTGCGGTGGTGGAGGATGGCGGCGAAGCGGCGCATGTAGCCTAAGTGCTCCATGCGGCGGGCCCACGCGAAGAGCTCCTCCTCGGTCACCTCGGCCTGCTCCGCCCAGACCGCGTAGGGGATTTCCAGCAGCGGCAAGTCCTCCTGCATCACCCGGATGAGCCGGATGTCCTGCGGCGCGAGCGGCGGCTTGGCGCTCATCCGCCGCTTCTCGTCGTAGATGTCCTCCGGGTTCTCCAGCGCGGTCTCTTGCTGGGTCAGGTCCAGCTTGACGCCGATCTTGTAGAGCCGCAGGGTGGGCAGGATGATGGTCTCCTGGCCCTTGGCCAGCACGTGGAGGATGCGGATGGCCTGCTCGAGCGATTCCCCCGGCGGGATGGCGATGGTGAACCAGAGGTTGAACGGGTCGTTGCGCTTGTAGTTGTGGGAGACGCCGGGGTGCCGGTTGATGACCCGGGCCGCCTCATCCGCCTGGTCCGGCTCCACCTTCATGGCGGCCAGGGTGCTCTGGTAGCCCAGCGCGCGGGTATCGAAGATGGCCGAGAGCTGCCGGATGACGGGCTTGGCCTTCAGGCGGCCGACGCGCTCCAGGCACTCCTGCTCCGAGATGTTCAACCGCTCCGCGAGCACCTGGAAGGGCCGGTGGGCGATCGGAAACTGCTTCTGGACTTCGGTGAGCAGCGCCTTGTCCACGTCATCGAAGGTCTGGGTCGTCGTGGCAGGCATCAGCGCGCCGGCGAGGCTGACGGGGCGAGGCCGAACTGCTCGGCATAGAGCTGCCGGATGCGCGAGAGCTCTTCGGCGCTGGGCGCCGGCCGCTCCACCGCCGCCGCGAACTCGTCGAGCTGCGCTTCGGTGTAGATGTTCGGCAGGACCGAGGCGACGGAGGGCTCGGCCAGGATGAACTGCAGGGCCGCCTGCCCGAGCGTGCGCCCCGCGCCCTCGGTCAGGAACTGCAGCTGCTGCACCTTCTTGAGGCCCTCGACCTGCCACTGGCGCTTGCGCTCATCGGTGGAGACGCGGTGGAACCGGTGGTCGTCCTCCTTGAAGACCGTCTCGGCGGTCACGGTGCCGTCGAGCAATCCCGAGGCGTGCGGCACCCGCACCAGGAAGCTGGTCTGGTGGCGCCGCCCCAGCTCGAAGAGGCCCTGCCCGAGCATCTGCTCCAGCAGGTTATAGATGATGAACACCGCATCCGCCCGCCGCGGCGCAATCGCGTACGCGCCCTCCTCGATCTGGCGCTCGGCGATCGCCGGCCCCAGCGCCGGCCCCCAGGCGCGGATCTTGCCCGCGCGCTTGAACGCCTCCAGTTCGGCGAAGAGGTCATCGCGCTGCAGCGCGTCCAAGCGGGGGTTGTGCAGCTGGTAGAGGTCAATGTAGTCGGTGCCCAGGCGCCGCAGGCTCTCCTCCAGGGCGAAGCGCACGTACTCCGGGCGCCAGTCCTGCGGCAGCTCTTCGTGGCCGCGGCGGCCGGTATGGTGGTAGAAGTCGTAGCCGAACTTGGTGCCGATGGTCAGCTGCCGGCGCTGCGGTCCCAGCGCCTGCGCCAGGAGCGTCTCGCCGAGCCCGTTGCCGTAGGTGTCGGCGGTGTCGAAGAAGGTGATGCCGGCCTCAAAGGCCCGGCGCAGCAGGCGCACCCCGACCGCCGGATCGGTGATGCCCCACCAGGCGGTGGAGACGGTCCAGACCCCGAAGCCGATTTCGGAGACGGTGACGTCGGTTGTGCCGAGGCGCCGCAAGCGCATTTGGGCAGGTATTCTAGCACACCGGGGGGTTATTTCGGCGCTTGGCCTTGCTCGCGGCGCTTGAAGATGCGCTCGATGCGCACTAGCAGGTCCTCGTGGTCGAAGGGCTTGACGACATAGTCCTCGATACCCTCCAGCTCGAAGAGGTCCTTCATCCGGTCGCGCGCGGTGAGGATGATGACCGGGATCTTGCCGCGGCCGAAGCGCGTGTTGAGCTCCCGCAGGCAGGAGTAGCCGTCCATGACCGGCATCACGACGTCGAGGATGACCAGGTCCGGGCGCTGCTGCAAGGCCAGCTCCACTGCCTCCTTGCCGTCCTTGGCCGTCACCACGTCGTAGCCCTTGGACTGCAGCCGGATCTTGATCGCCAAGGCCAGCTGCTGCTCGTCATCCGCCACCAGAATCTTTTTCGCTCCCGCCATTAGGATCCCTCCTCACCCACGCTCATGCAGCACGGACTCAATGGCCGCCACCAGCAGCACGCGCGCGGCCATGGATCAGGACTTGGCCAGCTTGGCGTCCTTGAGCACCTCCTGGATCTTGGCCAGGAGGTCCTCCAGCTGGAACGGCTTGGTGATGTAATTATAATGCGTCGTGTCCATGCCCAGCTGCCGATCTTTGCGCTCCCCCTTGGCGGTCACGATGATGACCGGCACGCCCCGGGTCTTCTGGTCCTCCTTGAGCAGGTGATACACCTCGTAGCCGTCCATCACCGGCATCATGACGTCCAGCAGGATGACGTCCACCGTCTGGTGCTTGAGCTGCTCCAGCGCCTCCGGGCCGCTGGCGGCGGCCAGCACTTCGTAGTCGCGCAGCTCCAGCGCCTCCTTGAGGAAGCGGCGGATCTTGGGCTCGTCATCCACCACCAGGATCTTTGTGCGGGCCACATGCGCCTGGGAGAGCCGGTTCTCGCACAGGGCGAAGAGCTCCCGCTCGTTCATCGCCTCGTCCGGATACGTGGCGGCGGTCACCACGATGGGGATGCTGAAGGCCGTCCCGGCGATCTGGAAGACGTGCTTCTCGATGGCCTGCTTGACGCGCCCGGCGATGATCTGCGCTCCGGCCTTGTCCACCTCGGCGAGGATGACGACCATCTCGCCGCGCTGCCAGCGGATGACGATGTCGCCGGCGGAGCGGCGCACCGTCTCCTTGAGCAGCGCCTCGACCTCCCGCAGGAACTTCGCGGACTCCTCCAGGCCGTACAGCGCCTTGAGCTCATGGAAGTTCACGATGGAGAAGACCACGAGGGAGAACCGGCCCTGCTTGCGCTTGGCCTCCTCGATGCCCGACTTCACGTACTCGAGGAACACCTCCTCGAGATGGTACTTGGGCAGGATGAACGAGAAGATGCTGCCCTTGCCCTCCTCGCTCGCGGCCCAGATGCGCCCGCCATGCAGCTCGACCAGCCGCTTGCTGATCACCAGCCCCAGGCCGGTGCCGCGCGAGCCGGCGAAGCCCGGCACCCGCTTGAACTGCTGGAACTTCTCGAAGAGCTTGGGCAGATCCTCGGGCGCGATGCCGATGCCGGTGTCCTCGACGGTCACCAGGATATCGTTCTCCTGCTCCTGCACCCGGATGACGACCCGCCCCGGCCCCGTCGTGAACTTGATGGCGTTGCTCGTGAGGTTGAGCAGCACCTGCGTGATCTTGTCGGCATCGGCGAAGACGCCGGGCGAGGCGTGCGGCACCTCGGCCGTCAGCTCGATCTGCTTGACCTGGGCCAGCGGCCGCAGCGATTGGAGCACGTGCGCGATGAGCGGCCCGGTCTCGACGAAGCCCTTGTTCAGGATGACCCGTCCGGACTCGATTTTGGCCATGTCCAGCAGGTCGTCAATGATGCGCGCCAGCCGGTCCACGTTCGTCTTGATGATGCCCAGGTACTCCGTTTGCTGCGGCGTCACCGGCCCGGCGATGGCGTCCGTGATGATGCCGGTGAATTCCCGGATGGTCGCCAGCGGCGTGCGCAGCTCGTGGCTGACCATGGAGACGAGGTCGGATTTCAGCTGGTCCACGCGCTTGAGCTCTTCGTTGGCGCGGCGCAGCTCGGCGTTGCGCTCCTCCAGCAGGCGCGCGTGCTCCCAGAGCTCGGTCTGGAGCTGCTCGCGCTCGACCCGCAGGCGATAGCGCTCGAGCGCCTCGCGCACCCGCAGCGGCAGCGCCGCCAGGTGGCCCATGTACGGGGACTTCACGATGTAGTCGGAGGCGCCCACCTTCATGGCCTCGACGGCCGCCACCTCGTCGCCGTGGCCCGTCACGATGAGGCACACCGCTCCGGGCTTGACCGTGTTGATGCGGCGCAGCACCTCCACGCCCTGGATGTCCGGCAGCTTGATGTCAATGAGGTAGGCCTGGTAGTCCTTGGTGAAGAGGCGCTCCAGCCCCTCCCGCCCGGTGCGGCAGACATCTACGACGAAGCCCTCGCTCGCCAGCGCCTCCTTGGTCAGGAGGGCCTGGCCCTCGTCGTCCTCGAAGAGCAAGACCGCAATCGGATCCGCCATGGAGGCCTCGTCAGTCCGGCAGCCGCACGATGTCGAGGAACAGCCCCAGCGCCTTGATCCGCTCCTGGAACTGCTCGTACTGGATCGGCTTCACCACGTAGTTGTTCGCGCCCAGCGCGTAGCAGCGGTTGACCTCCCCCTGGTCGTCGGTGGAGGTCAGCATGAGGACGGGAATGCTGCGCAGCGCGGCGTCGGCCTTGAGCTTCTCCAGCACCGCATAGCCGTCGCACTTGGGCATCTTGATGTCGAGCAGCACCAGCCCCGGCCGCGGCGATTTGGCCGGGTCCTGGTACGCGCCGCGGCGGAAGAGATAGTCCAGCGCCTGCTGGCCGTCCCGCATCTCGATGATGTCGTTGACGATGCCGGCGGCCCGCAGGTTCTCCCGGATGAGCAGCAGATGCCCCTCGTCATCATCCACGAGCATGATGATCACGGACTGCTTGCCGGTCTCGGTCGCGGTGTTGGCCATGCTCATCCTCCTGCTGGGACCTGCGCCCTCGGCAAGGTGAACCGGAAGGTGCTGCCTTGCCCCCGCTGCGATTCCACCCAGATGCGCCCGCCGTGCGAGCGCAGGATCTTCTTCACGTACGCCAGGCCGATGCCCTCGCCGGGGGCGTCCACGGTTTCCAGGCGGGTGAACATGTGGAACACGCGCTCCTGATCTTTCGGCGCGATGCCCACCCCGGTGTCCCGCACGAAACACTCCACGGCATCTTCCCGCTCGCCGCCCCCGATTTCGATGAACCGGTGGCCGGTGGCCCCCATGTACCGGATGGCGTTGGACACCAGGTTGGAGAACACCTGGTTCACCTCATTGCGCCGGCACGGCACGCCGGTGGGCAGGGGCTGGCGCACCACGGTGATGGCCTGGTCCTTGAGCTGGTGGTCGAGGGTCGCCAGGACATCGTCCAGGATGGCGTTGAGGTCATTCGGCTGGATCGGATCGGCCTTGCGCCCCACCCGCGAGATGGCCAGCAGCGAGGCGAGCAGCGTGTCCATCTTCTCCACGCCCTTCGAGATGAAGCCCAGCGATTCCGTGAACCGGTCCCGCACCGCGCTCTTGAGCGCGGCCACCTCGGCCTGCAGGCCGTTCTCGGGATGCGCCGCCGCCAGCCGGTCGAGGGCCTGGAGCGTCTGCTGCATCAGCGGCTCGAGCCGCTTGGAGAAGCCCTGGATATTGATGAGCGGCGCGCGCAGATCGTGGGAGACGACGTGCAGCACGTCCTCCATCTCCTGGTTGAGCTGCGAGAGCTCCTGGGTCGAGCGCTCCAGGCGGCGCGTGTAGTCCTCCAGGTTCGCCTTGGACGCCTGCAGCTCTTCGACCATCCGGTTGAACGACCGCGCCACCTCGCCGAGCTCGTCATCGGTGCTCACGGGCACGCGCTGGCTTAAGTCGCCCTGGGCGATCCGCTCGGCGCTGCGCGTCAGCTCGTCCAGCGGGGTGGTGATGCTCTTGGCGAAGTACCGGCCGAAGAGCACCAGCACACAGAGGACTTCCAGGATGGCGATCCAGGAAAACTGCACGTAGTGGCGCAGGGGCACCGCGAAATCCGACGGGAAGACGACGCTCAAGTACGTCAGGCCCTCCTGCGGCGAGCGGATGAAGGCGACGATGCGGTGCTGACCGGTGCGCTCCACCCACGCGCTCTCCTGGCTGGAGAAGTGGAGCGCCGCGCCATGGAAGTGCTCCTGCTCCAACCAGGTGTAGCCGCTTGGATGCGGGCCGATGATGCGGCCGACCTCGTCAGTGACAAAGGCGTACCCATGCTTGCCGATCACGCTTTCCTGCAGGGCTCGCTGGCGCTCGGCCGGGTCCTGGGCAGAGCTGACCAGGTAGACCGCGTAGCGCAACCATCCCATCGCGCGCTCCTTCAGCTGCGCTTCGGTGATCGTCTGTCCGAGCGTGTAGGCGGAGGGTTGCAGCAGGCAGAGGGTGGCGACCACCAGCACGCTGGCCACCGCCAAGAACTTCACCCCCAGCGGCACCAGGCGATCGGCCCGCGGCCGGGGCAGCTGCCGGCTGCACCAGCTGACCACCGGGTGCAGGGCCCGCGCGGTGCCGAAATAGCAGAACGCCCCCATCAGGCCACCGACCAGCGGGATGGCCGGGATGGTCTTAAAGACCTCGATCCACGGCTGGGCCGTTCGCCAGTGGACCACGCCGGTTCCGAGCACGTACCCGGCTGCGGCGGCGGCCAGCGAGGCGAGCGCGACCTGCAGCGGCAGCCGCAGCGCCCGTTCGTACACGGCCTGGCACTCCGCCGCCGTCACCGGCCCGCCACTGGACCAGCGGGCGAGCGCCCGCCGGATGGGACGGTACCACAGCCAGGGCAGCAGCAGGAGGCACAATCCGCCGAGCACCGGCACCAGCGTGAAGTACATGAGGTAGGTCCAGAACCACTGGTGCTCGTTGAGCAGCCAGACCAGCCAGCCGTAGGTGAAGGCGGGCAGGTAGCCGAAGATCACCAGCCCGACCAGCCAGACCCTGAGCACCCGCGCGGAGGTGCGGCGCGGCGTGGGCAGCTCCGATTGTGCCGTATGTTCTTTCATGGGATTTTAAGCAACGTTAAGGGGCACTTACTGCAAGTATACCTGAGGCAGCGGATTGCGAACAAGCTTGGGCGGATCCTATGTGGGGCGGGTCCTGTCGCGGCCCACCCCAGCTGTCCTCGCCGCGCCGCACTATCGGCGTCGTCGGCTCCGGGCAGCTGGGGGCCCCGGGCCGCACCACCCGCCCTACGTCAGAGCGTAAGCGTAGAGGCCGTGGGCCACCACGGCGAGCGAATGGCGAGCTCAGCGAGCCGGCAGCGAATCGTTCTAAACCAGCGGCCACCTGTCCGATCGCGCCCCTAACGGGCGCGGAGTTGGTGGCCGCTTCGCGGCCCGGCGAGCGCCCGGAGCGAGCCTCTGAGCGAGCCGGGTGGCTCGCGGCCGGGGGTTACAGGAGGGCGGCCCAGCGCAGGAAGCGGGCCAGCGCCGGGCGGTTGGAACGCAGGAAGTGCCAGAAGCGGCCGGGCGTGATCTCTTCAGCGTGCAGGAGCCGTCCGCCGGCGGCCTGACAGCCGTAGGTTTCCATGCGCCAGCGCAGCAGCGGCGAGCGCCAAGGAGCGAGCAGGTGCGGCCAGGCCAGCCGAAGAGCCACCATCAGCATGCGGAAGTACATCATCGGAACGTCAGAAGCTGGATGCTGGAAGCTAGAAGCTGGAAAGAACAGCCATCGTCTTTTCCAGCTTCCAGCTTCTTGCTTCCAGCTTCCTCGGTTACGTGGCTTGGCGCGCAGCCGCCAGCGCCGCGTCGTAGTTCGGGTGGGACGTCACTTCGGGCACGTACTCCACGTACCGGAC
>JACQRG010000079.1 GCA_016206565.1 Candidatus Omnitrophota bacterium
CTGCTGCTCGACGTCACGCCGCTCTCGCTCGGCATCGAGACGCTGGGCGGGGTGTTCACCAAGCTCATCGAGCGCAACACGACCGTGCCGACGCGCAAGGCCCAGGTCTTCTCGACCGCGGCCGACAACCCGCCGGCGGTGACCGTGCGGGTGCTGCAGGGCGAGCGCCAGATGGCGGCGGATAACACCGAGCTGGGCCGGTTCGACCTCGTCGGCATTCCCGCCGCACCCCGCGGCGTGCCGCAGATCGAGGTGGCGTTCGACATTGACGCCAACGGCATCGTGCACGTCTCGGCCAAGGACTTAGGCACCGGCAAGGAGCAGTCCATCCGCATCACGGCGCCGACCAAGCTCTCGAAGGACGAGATCGAGAAGATGGTCAAGCAGGCCGAGCAGTTCGCAGACGCGGACAAGACGCGCAAGGAGCTGGTGGAAACGAGGAACCAGGCCGACCAGCTCGTCTACACGACTGAAAAGAGCCTGCAGGAGCTCGGCGATAAGGTCAGCCAGGCGGACCGGCTGGCCATCGAGCAGGCCGCGCGCGACCTGAAGGACGCGCTGAAGTCCGACAACGTGGAGGCCATCCGCCGCGGCACCGAGGCGCTGACGAAGGCCTCGCACAAACTGGCGGAAGAGGTCTACAAGAAGGCCCAGAAGACAGAAGACAGGGGACAGGGGACAGCAGGCGAAAAGGAGCCGGCACAGAAACCGGACGACAAGGTCGTGGACGCCGAGTACAAAGTAGAAAACGACAAGTAATAGCGGATAGCGTGGAGCGTATAGCGTATAGAGGTCCACCGACCCCTAACCGCTATCCGCTCTACGCTAAACGCTAATCTTATGCCAACAACGAAACGAGACTACTACGAGATTCTCGGCGTGCCGAAGTCTGCCAGCGTAGACGAGATCAAGAAGGCGTACCGGCAGCTGGCCTTGAAGCACCACCCGGACCGCGTCGGCGCCGAGCACAAGAAAGAGGCCGAGGAGAAGTTCAAGGAAATCTCCGAGGCCTACGCCGTGCTCTCGGATGCCCAGAAGCGCGCGGTCTATGACCAGCAGGGCCATGCCGGCTTCGACCAGCGCTACTCCACCGAGGATATCTTCCGGGGTGCTGACTTCTCCTCCATCTTCGAGGATTTGGGGGTCGGCGGTGCCATCTTCGAGAACCTCTTCGGCCTCGGCGGCTTCGGCGCCGTCGGGCAGGGACGGCGCGGCAGCCGGGGCGCGGACCTGGAGGTGGAGCTCTCGCTCTCCTTCGAGGAAGCCGCCAAGGGGCTGACCCGCACCCTCGCCGTGCCGCGCCGGGAGCTGTGCCACGAGTGCAACGGCCAGGGTGGCACGCGCGCGGAGTGCGCGAGCTGCCAGGGCAGCGGGCAGATCCGCCAGTCGGCCGGGTTCATGGTCATCGCGCGCACCTGCCCGCGCTGCGGAGGGCAGGGCAGCACCCTCAAGAAGGCCTGCCCGGCGTGCCGGGGTGAAGGGCGCATCGCGCACGAGCGCAAGATCCAGGTGACCGTCCCGGCCGGCATCGAGTCCGGCATGCGGCTGCGGCTCACCGGCGAGGGCGAGGCCGGCACCAGGGGCCGCGGCGACCTGTACGTGCACGTGGCGGTCAGGCCCCACCCGCTCTTCCACCGGGAAGGCCCGCACCTGCTCCTTGAGTACCCGGTCAACATCGCGCAGGCCGCCCTGGGCGCCGACGTGGAGGTGCCCACGCTCAACGGCCGCGTTTCGATGAAGGTGCCGGCCGGCACGCAGAGCGGCACGGTGTTCCGCGTGCGGGGCAAGGGCGTGCCGGACGTGCACGACGGGCGGACCGGCGACCTGCTGGTGCGCGTCGTGGTGGAGACGCCCACGTCGCTGACGCGCGAGCAGCGCGGCGCGATGGAGGCGCTGGGCCGGACGCTGGGCGATGAGGCGCAGCCGATGCACCGCTCCTTCGCAGCGAAGCTCAAAGAGCTGTGGAATAAAAAGTAGCCATGCCGACGTACGAGAACCTGTGCCAGAAGTGCAAGCGCAAGCACGAGGCGTTCCAGCCCATCACGGCCAAGCCGCTGACGCTCTGTCCCTGGTGCAAGGGGCGTCTCAAGCGTCTGCTGGTCAGCGGGTCCGGCTTCCTCTTTAAAGGCAGCGGGTTCTACATCACGGATTACCGGAGCAAGGGCTATCTCGACGCCAAGAAGCACGACCAGCCCAAATCCTCTCCCGGCTCCTCCGGCGGCGACACCAAGAAGCCCTAAGTTCTGGCGGCTGGCCGCCTCCGCCTGGGCCGCCGCGATCTTGGCGGGCGCGGTCACGCCGGTGGGCCCCCTGCCCGAGCGGTTCCCCTGGCTTGACAAGGCCGCGCATCTCTGCGAGTATCTGGTGTTCGCCTGGCTGCTGCGCAAGGCCGTGTATTCCACTCGCACGCTGCGTCGCCCCGACCGATGGCTGCTCTGGCTCCTCGCGTCGGGCTACGGGCTGGGCATCGAGGGGCTGCAGGCCCTGCTGCCATGGCGCTCGGCCGAATGGGCCGACGTGGCGGCCAACGCGTTGGGAGCGGCATGCGTGAGCGCTGGAATCTGGTCGCGGCGGAGTTCGCCCACCACCTCCCCTATACGATCATCAGCACGCTGATCGCGATGGCCGGGGTGTGGGCCTTCGGCACCCAGCTGCTGGCCGCCGGCCGCGCGGAGCAACTGCTGGAGCAGGGGCGCGCCTCCTTCCACCTCTTCCACCCGCTGCACATTTGCCTGAGCGCGATTGCCACGACGTCGCTGTTCTGGCGCTACCGGCATTCCGCCGTGCAGGCCGCCTGGGTCGGGGCGTGGGGCACGGTGCTGCCCTGCGGGCTGAGCGACTACGTCTTTCCGTACATCGGCGGGCGGCTGCTGGGCGAGCCCATGGAGCTGCACATGTGCCTGGTGCAGGAGCCGCAGCTGTTCTTCTCCTTCCTCGGGCTGGGCATCCTGGGCGGGTTCTGGGCGGAGAAGCGGCTGCGGGGCAGCCACCTCTTCTCCCACGGGGCGCACGTCTTCGTCAGCAGCGGGGCCTCGCTGCTCTACCTCATCTCCTTCGGCTTCACCTCCTGGATGTCGGACGTGCAGGCCATCTTCCCGGTCTTCGCCATCATCGTCCTGGCCGTGTGGGTCCCGTGCTGCATCAGCGACATCGTCGTCCCGGTGGCCACCGCCCACAAGGGCCACGCGCACGCCTGCTGACGGCCTGATGGTGGCCATCGCCCCATTCCGCGCGCTGCGCTACGACCCGGCCATGGTGGAGAGCCTGGAGAAGGTCATCGCGCCGCCGTACGACGTGATTGACGAGGCCGAGCAGGCGCGCCTCTACGACGCCTCGCCCTACAACATCGTCCGGCTCATCCTGGGCCGCCAGCACCCCGCCGACACCGAGCAGGAGAACCGCTACACGCGCGCCCGGCGCGACTTTGAGGCATGGCGCCGAGGCGGGGCGCTGCAATTGGAGGCCCGGGAGGCGCTCTACGTCATCGAGCACGCGTTCACCCGCGATGGGCGCCGGCACGCCCGGCTCGGGTTCCTAGCACTCCTGGAGCTGGGGGAGGAGACGCCCCGCCACATCCTGCGCCACGAGGCCACGCTGGCCGCGCCCAAGGCCGACCGCACGAAGCTGCTGGAGGCGCTGCCGGCGAACCTCAGCCCGGTCTTCTGCGTCTACCCGGACGAGGGCGGCGCACTGCAGTCGCGCCTGGCCGGCCTGACGGCCCAGCCTCCGAGCGGGGTTGCGGCGCTGCACGGAGAGCCTATCCGCCTGTGGACTGTCACCGCAGCCGACGTGATTGAAGCGGTGAAGCGGCAGCTCGCCGGCACGGCGGTGCTGATCGCCGACGGCCACCACCGCTTCGAAGTGGCCTATGCCCACCGGCAGCGATACCCGCGCGTGATGTGCTATTTCGTGTCCATGGCGGACCCGGGCCTGGTGATGCGGGCGATCCACCGGGTGGTGCGCCCACTGCAGCCGGCCGAGGCGGCAGCGCTGCAGGAGCTCTGCGCCGCCGAGCCGGCCCGCGACCTTAAGGAGCTGCTCGGATGGCTCTCACAGGACGCCGCGCCGGGCTGCTTCGGCCGCGTGGACGGCGGGCGGTGCGAGAAGGTCCGGGTGCGCCCGCAACGGTTGGCCGCCTGGCAGGCGCAGGCCGACGAGGCGCTGCGGCGCCTGGACGTGGGCATCCTCCACCGGCTGCTGCTGCCCGGCGTCGGGGTCAGCCCGCCGGAGGTTCAGTACGCCGCCGAGGCGCCCCAGGCGGTTGAAATGGCCCGCAAAGGGCAGGGCAGCGCCTGGCTGCTGCGGCCGATCCCGGTGCGCCAGGTCTACGAGCTGGCGGCGGCTGGGGTGACGCTGCCGCCGAAGTCCACGTTCTTCTATCCCAAGGTGCCGTCCGGGCTTGCCATTAATCCCCTCGGTTAACGTGTCCCGAGCAGGGCCGAGGGACGCCGGCGGGGGGCTGTGCTACAATATTTGGCTACAGTGCCACCACCGACAGGAGGGGCATGAAGCTCTTCAGCAGGCGCCAACCAGGCGCGTCACGCCGCTCCAAGCGCGAGATCCCGGCCGGGCTGTGGATCAAGTGCGAGTCCTGCGGCCAGCTCCTCTATCAGAAGGCGCTGGAGGAGAGCCTGCGCGTCTGCCCCAAGTGCGACTTCCACTTCTCCCTGACCGCCCAGCAGCGCCTTGAGCTGACCCTGGACGCCGGCACCTTCGAGGAGTGGGACGCCGAGCTGCGCCCGGTGGACCCGCTGCAGTTCAAGGTGCCGCGGCCCTACGCCGAGAAGCTCATGGAGGAGCAGCGCACCTGCGGCATGACCGACGCCTGCCTGACCGGACGGGGACGGCTGGAGGGGCGCGACGTGGCGCTCGGGGTGACCGATTCGCGCTTCATGATGGGCTCGATGGGCTCGGTGGTCGGAGAGCGGCTCACCCGGGCCATCGAGCGGGCCACCGAGGAGCGCCTACCGGTGGTCATCATCTCCGGCTCCGGCGGCGGGGCGCGGATGCAAGAGGGGATGCTCAGCCTCATGCAGATGGCCAAGACCTCCAACGCGCTGATGCGCCTCGACGCGCGCGGGGGGCTGTTCATCTCCGTCCTGACGCACCCGACGATGGCGGGCGTGCTGGCGAGCTTCGCTACGCTGGGCGACCTGATCATCGCGGAGCCGAGGGCGCTCATCGGCTTCACCGGCCCGCGGGTCATCGAGCAGACCATCCGCCAGAAGCTGCCGGAGGGGTTCCAGCGCTCCGAGTTCCTCCTGGAGCACGGCCTCATTGACCTCATCGTGCACCGGCGAGACCTGAAGGGGACGCTGGCGAATCTGCTCGGGCTCTTCGGCGGGTGATGGCCCAAGTCAAGCTGCAGAACCTCTGCAAGGTCTATCCCGGCGGGGTCGTCGCGGTCACGGACGCCACCCTGAGCGTGGAGAGCCGCGAGTTCCTGGTCATCGTCGGGCCGTCCGGCTGCGGCAAGTCCACCCTCCTGCGCATGATCGCGGGGCTGGAGGAGGCCACCAGCGGCCAGCTGTGGATCGGCAACAAGCTGGTCAACCACGTGCCTCCCAAGGACCGCGACATCGCGATGGTCTTCCAGAACTACGCCCTGTACCCCCACATGAGCGTCTTCGAGAACATGGCCTTCGGGCTGCGCCTGCGCAGCTACGGCAAGCGGGAGATCGAGCAGCGCGTGCGCGAGGCGGCGGCCATCCTCAACATCGAGCCGCTGCTCTCACGCAAGCCCAAGGAGCTCTCGGGCGGCGAGCGGCAGCGCGTCGCCGTGGGGCGCGCCATCGTGCGCAAGCCGCTGGTGTTCCTCTTCGACGAGCCGCTCTCCAACCAGGACGCGAAGATGCGCGTGCAGATGCGCACCGAAATCC
>JACQRG010000011.1 GCA_016206565.1 Candidatus Omnitrophota bacterium
CAAGGAGTGGCACGGGGAAACCGGGCACGTGCAGCAGACATTCCAGAAGCACATCAAGGACTTCTCGAAGGTTGAAATCTACGTCTGCGGTTGGCTGGAGCGGGTCAAGGCGGTCTGCGACGACCTGCAGGGCTTCGGCGTGCCCAAAGAGAAGTTGCACTATGAAGAATGGTAACCTGAATGCGGAATTCGGAATTCGGAATGCGGAATGTCTCTTCAGGCAACTCCGCACTCCGCACTCCGCACTCCGCACTTGAGTGCCAAATGCGTACAATTACGGTCGGGCATACCCCGGACATGGACGACGCGTTCATGTTCTACGCCATCGCCTCCGGTGCTGTCCCGCTGGATGGCTTGCGCTTCGAGCACGTCATCAAGGACATCCAGTCGCTCAACCAGCGCGCGCTCAACGCCGAGCTGGACGTCACGGCCATCTCCGCGGCGAGCTACCCGGCGCTCGCCGACCGGTACTGGATCCTGTCGGTCGGCTCCAGCGTGGGACGGGGCTACGGGCCGCTGATCATCTCCAGGCAGCCGCGTAGCCCGGAGCAGCTCAAGGGGCGTCGCATCGCCGCGCCCGGCCTGCGCACCACCGCCAGCCTGCTGTTGCGGCTGGCCATCCCGGAGTGCGTGCCGGTGGAGATCCCCTTCTCGGACGTGCCGCAGGCGATCCTGCGCGGCGAGGTCGAGGCGGGTGTGGTGATCCACGAATGGCAGCTCACGTACCGGGACGCCGGCTTGCTGCCGGTGCTGGACTTGGGGCTGTGGTGGCAGCAGCAGACCAGGCTGCCGCTGCCGCTGGGGTTGAACGTGGTCAAGAAGTCGCTGGGGCGCGACACGGCTGGGCGCGTCGCCGCAATCCTGCGCGACAGCATCCTCTACGCCATGGCTCACCAGGACCAGGCGGTGGCCTACGCCATGCGCTACGGCCGCGGCACCGACGTCAACCGCTCCCGCCAGTTCATCGGGATGTACGTCAACGAGGAAACCCTGACGCTCACCCCGCCGTGCCGCAAGGCGCTGCGCGAGCTGCTGCGCCGCGCCCATGCCGCGGGGCTGCTCCCCTCCGTGCCCCGGCTGAGCGTCATCGAGCCGGTCAAGCGCGCGACGCTCTCCTAGCGGTACGTCTTGCGGCGGAAGACGTCGCTGCCGACGCGCTCCACGCGGTCCAAGAACAGCAGCCCATCCAGGTGGTCAATCTCATGCTGGGCCACGACCGCCTCGAAGCCCCGCAAGGTCCAGTCTTGGGGTGATCCCGTCTGATCGAACGCCCGCAGGCGCAGCTTCATGGCCCGCGGGACGTTCCCGGTGAAATCCGGCACCGACATGCAGCCTTCCCGCCCGACCTTCTCGCGCGGCCCGTACTCCATGACGATGGGATTGATGAGCACCAGCAGGCCGTGGGGCTTCTCGGCCTTGGGATGGCCCGAAACGTCCATGACCGCGATGCGGTACTCGCTGCCCACCTGCGGCGCGGCCAGCCCGACGCAGTGCGGGTAGTGGCGCATGGTCGCGATCATGGCCTGGATGAGGCGCTTGATCTGGTCGTCAAGCTTCAGGACGTTGCGCGTCGGCGACTTCAGCAGGGGATCGGGGAACTTCCGGATGGGCAGGACGGCCATCGCGAGGCGAGGAGCAACGCGCTAGAGCACGTCGGGCTCGGCCGAGGTCAGGCTCACGTGCACGCCCAGCCGCTGCGCGATGCGCTCCAGCTGCGCCTCGAGCGCGTCGGCTGAGCGGCTGCGGGGCAGCTCCAGCTCCAGCAGGAGCGAGTAGAGCGACGGCCCCCGCCCGGCGCTGCGGTGCGTGTGGACATCGGTGATGTTGACCTTCCGGCGGGCCAGGAACGACGCGATGCGGAACACGATGCCGGGCCTATCCGCGCCGTAGACGGAGATCGTGTGGCGCCGGCCCCGCGGCTTGGGCGTCTTGGACTCCGGCTTCGTGAGCGGCTTGAGGTGGATCACGAGCTTGAGCCGCCGCTGCAGCGGCGCGAAGGCCTGGGCCAGCGACGCGGCGGTGGCGCGCTGCGGGGTTGAAAAAATCAGCATGATGGCGAACTCCCCCTCCAGGCGCGTCATGGCCGAGTCTTCGAGGTTGCAGCCGAGCTTGTAGAGCAGCCCGGTCACGCCGGCCACGATGCCGGGCCGGTCCTTTCCCAGGGCCGTGACGATCCACCTCCGCGCCATCACGTTTCGACCTCGAATCCGAACTCCTCGATCATGCGGCGGGCCTCCTGCGCCTGCTGCCCCGGCGTCGTCAAATACCCCTCGATAAAGATGGAGTTGGCCGCGTAGAGCGCCTGGGCCTGCGCCGGGCCGAGGTTGACCTCCCGGCCGCCGGCGGCGCGGATCTCGCTGGCCGGGTTGAGGAACCGGAACAGGCAGAGCACCTTCAGGGCTTTCATCGGCGTCAGGAACCGCAGCGCCTCCATCGGCGTGCCCTTGATGGGGTGAAGGAAGTTGACGGGAATGGAATCCATGCCGATCTCGCGGCAGGCGAAGGCCATGTCGAGGATGTCCTCGTCGGTCTCGCCCATGCCGACGATGCCGCCGCTGCAGGTCTTCAAGCCCGCCTTGCGCACGTTCCTGACGGTTTCGACGCGGTCCTGATACGTGTGGGTCGAGCAGATTTCTGGGTAGAACCGCTCGCTGGTGTTGAGGTTGTGGTTCACCCAGCCGACCCCGGCGTCCTTGAGCTTCCTGGCCTGAGCCTCCGTCAGCAGCCCCAAGCACACGCAGATTTCCAGCGGATAGCGCTGCCTGATCCGGCGGGTCACCGCGCAGAACTGTTCGATCTCCTCATCGGTCGGCCCGCGGCCGCTGGTGACCATGCAGTAGCGGGTGGCCCCGGCCTCATGGGCGCGCTGGGCGCCCTCGAGCAGCTGCTCTGATTCCATGAGCGGGTACTTGTCAATCTTGGCGCTGGAGACCGAGGACTGGGAGCAGTAGTGGCAGTCCTCCGGGCAGAGGCCGCTGCGGGCGTTCTGGAGCATGCACAGTTTCACCCGCTTGCCGAAATGGGCCTGCCGCACCTCGAAGGCCGCCTGCAGGAGCTCGGGCAGCTGCTCGTCAGGGAGTGCGAGGATGGCGAGGCCCTCGTCGCGGCTGATGCCCTGGCCGGCGAGCGAGCGCCGGATCAGGTCAGGCCACGGCAGCTTGATCGAAGTGTCGGATGATCTCATAGAGGGTGGTGCGCTGGGCCGGGCGGAAGCCGGACTCGCGGATGATCTCCACCACCTCGTCCACGGTGGTCTTGTTGATGAAGGCCGTCGCCGCGTGGACGTTCTCCTCGAAGAGGGTGCCGCCGAAATCGTCCGCCCCGAAGTGCAGCGCGATCTGGCCGGTCTTCTTGCCCTCCGAGAACCACGAGGCCTGCACGTGGGGGAAGTTGTCCAAATACACGCGGCAGAACGCAAGCATGCGCAGGTAGCGGGCCGGGCCGGCATGCTCGGGAATGTGCTTGATGAGCGGGGTGTTGCCCGGCTTGAAGCTCCACGGGATGAACGCGGTGAAGCCGCCGGTCTCATCCTGCAAGTCCCGGATGTGGTCCAGGTGCTCGAGGATGTCCTCGTCCTCCTCGATGTGGCCGAACATCATCGTGGCGGTGGACTTAATCCCAAGCTGATGCGCCTGCCGGTGGACCGACAGCCAGGCCTCGGCCCCGCCCTTCTTCGGTGCCAGGC
>JACQRG010000078.1 GCA_016206565.1 Candidatus Omnitrophota bacterium
CCCTCCCATACGCCGCTCTCGCCTAAGGCGCGCAGCGGGTGCGCGCCGGCGCGCCAGCCGTTGAAGTCGCCGATGACCGACACCGCCCGGGCGTTCGGCGCCCAGACCGCGAAGGAAACCCCCACCCGCCCCTGGCGGGCGCACAGGTGCGCGCCCATCTTCTCGTAGGCGCGGTAGTGGGTGCCCTCGGAGAAGAGGTGGCGGTCGAAGTCGCTCAGGCTGGTCGCAGGCCTGCGCGGCAGCCGCGGCAGGGCGGCGCGGACCATCAGCCCTTCGACTCCGGCGCGTTGCGCCGTCGCTCAGGGCGATGGTGAGCGAGCCACGCGAGTCGAACCATCAGCGCCTGCCCTCCCGGACGGCCGGTTGGAACGGATGGTGCAGCGCCAGCGGCTCGCGCCGGCCCTGGCTGCGCAGGAACGCGGCGGCGAGCTCGCGTTCGGCCGCCCGCCAGGCCGCCTCCGACGCCTCGGCGCCGACCTCGATGGACCCGCCTGCAATCATGCTGTGGCCGCCGGCCCTGGTCGTGCGGCCCAGCAGGCGCCAGAGCAGCCTGCCGGCCTCGGCGCGCGGGTTGCGGGTACGCAGGGAGATGAACAGGCGGCCGTCATACCGGCCCGTCACGATGGACCAGCGCATCTGCTCATGAGTCAGGAGGAAATCCGCCATGTGGGCGACGATGTCCTGGCTGGGCACCGGCCCTAAGTGCACGCCGATGACCCGCCCGGCCGTGAAGGCATGGCGGATCGCCCGCTCCAGCACGTGGAAGAACGACGGCGGGCGGGGCGGGTTCTGGATCTTGGAGAGCGCGGCGATGCTGGCGCGCGGAAAGCAGGCCCGGTACGCGGCCACATCCCGCGGGCCGGCCTCGCGGCCCAAGTGCTGCGTTTCGGAGATGATGCCGTAGACCAGCGCCGTGGCCAAGCGGGGCGGAATGGGCGCCCTCGCCGCCTGCAGCGCCTCGACGAGCAGCGTCGTCGTCGCGCCGGCGGCCGGGTCAATGATCGCGCACTCCGCGTGGGTGCGGGGGTTGCGGCGGTGGTGGTCGAGGATGATCGCGGGCCGGTGGCGCGCCGGCAGGCGGTTGTTCTGGAACGGCGGCTGCGTGTCCACCACCGCCACCCGGCGGTAGCGCTCGAAGTCCTGCGGCTTGACCGGCGAGAGGGGGATGCGCAAGAGGCGCACGAGCAGCTGGTTCTCCATGCGCCCGATGATGCCGCCATAGACGATGCGGCTGCGCACGCCCGCCAGCCGCTCAAGCAGGTGCGCGAGCGCCCAGGCGCTGGCGATGGCGTCCGGGTCCGGGTGGTCGTGGGTGAGGATCAGCAGCGGCGAGAGGTCGCGGCCTCGCCGGGCGATGAAGGACAGCAGGGCGCGGTGCCGCAGCCGTTCCATCACGGACGCTCGCGGTCCTTGGGCGCCTTACGGCCGGTGATAAGCTCGAAGGGGTTGAAGTCTTTATCCGGTGCTCGGGCCAGCGTCACCGCCACCGAGGACGGCTCAATGGAGACCAGGCGCAGCGACAGGGGCAGGTGCAGCCCCTCGGCCGACACCAGGATGCGCTGCGATCCTTCCTGCGCGGCCTCAAGCCGAAGGAGCGCGCGCAGAGACGCCGGATCCAGCAGGCGGAAGTCCCGCTGCAGGCCGGTGACCGTCACGCGGACCCTGGCAGGCTCCACGCCCGACAACTGCAGGTCCTCGGAGAGGCCCTGCGGGTCCACCGGGACGTCAAAGGCATGCGTCGCCGGCTTGATGCCCTGCACGAACGTCAGCCACAGCGCCAGCGAAATGACCACCGCGATGACCTTCTCCGCCGCGTTCTGCCGCAGCAGCGGCTGCCATTGCCAGCGCCGCCCGGCGGACGGCCGCCGCTCCCGCAGGAACTCAGTCAGGTGCCGCTCCAGCAGCATCAGGTTGTCCATGGCCATGAGCTCGCCGCGATAGGCCACCGACATGGCGCCCTTCTCCTCCGACACGACGATGCACAGCGCGTCGGTGCGCTCGGCGAGCCCCAGCGCGGCGGTGTGGCGGGTCCCCATGCCGCTGAGCCGATAGAACTCCTTGGAGAGCGGCAGGTGCGCTCCGAACCGGACGACCCGGTCGCCCTCGATGATGACCGCGCCGTCATGCCCCTCGGAGTGCGGGTCGAAGAGGCTCTCCAGCAGGGGCGCCGAGAGCTTGCCGTCGAGGTCGTAGCCGCCCTCGATGTGCCGTTCGAGCGGATCCGATCCCTGCAGGACAATGAGGGCCCCGATGCGCTCATGGGCGAACTGGCCGATGGTCCTCACCAGGGTCTCGACCTGCTTCGGCTGCAGGGGGTGGGAGCTGCGCCGGCGCAGGCTCCAGACCGCCACCCGCTCGAAGAAGCTGCGCAGCTCCTCCTGGAAGATGACGACGAGGGCGATGAGGATGATGGCGAAGAAGCCTTGGAAGACCCAGGTGGTCAGGTGCATGCCGGACTGCCGCGCGATGACGTAGACCATGGCCACGATCAGCACGCCGCGCGCGACGAACGCGGCCCGGGCCCGCTCAAACCACAGCAGGACGACGTAGGCCAGGGCGGCCACGACCGCCATGTCCAGGACGTCGGCGAATCCGATCGTGCGGAACGGCTCCAGGACGCTGTGCCACGACATCATGGTTTCTTGCGCTCCAGGCAGAACACCGCCGCTGACCAGCCCTCCAGGGCGTGGGTCCCCGCCCCTGGCAGCGTCGGCGCCTCATCGTCCTCCTTCGTCGCCGAGGTGTCAAACAGGCGCTTCCAGTGGCCGTTGGGCTGGTGGTCCGGCAGGATGAACGAGATGGTTTCCTGGGCCGCGTTCATCAGCAGCAGCAGGGTCTGCCCGGCGATCCGGTCCCCGCGCTCATCCACTTCGTCCATGACATCGCCGGCCAGCCGCAGGCCCAGGCAGCGCACGAAGCCGGCGCTCCACGCCTCGTCCGTCATCTCCCGTCCGGAGGGATCGAACCACGTGATGTCCTTTACGTCCGAGCCGCGGATATGGCGCCCCTGGAGGAACTTGCGCCGCTGCAGCACCGGCTGCTGGCGGCGCAGCTGGATCATGCGCCGCACGAACGCCAGGAAGGCGCGCTGCTCCTCGTCGAGGTCCCAGTGCAGCCAGCTTAAGTCGTTGTCCTGGCAGTAGGCGTTGTTGTTGCCGCGCTGGGTGTGGCTCAGCTCGTCGCCGGCGCGCAGCATCGGCACCCCCTGGGAGAGCAGCAGCGTGGCGATGAAGTTGCGCTGCTGGCGCCGGCGAAACGCCGCGATCGTGGGGTCATCCGTCGGCCCCTCCACGCCGCAGTTCCAGCTGATGTTGTGGCTCTCGCCGTCCCGGTTATCCTCCCCGTTGGCCTCGTTGTGCTTCTCGTTGTAGCTGACCAGGTCCTGGAGGGTGAAGCCATCGTGGGAGGTCACGAAGTTGATGCTCGCATGGGGGCGCCGCCCGCTCTGCTCATAGAGGTCGCTCGAGCCGCACAGCCGCGTGGCGAACTCTGACACCGCCCCGCCGTCGCCGCGCCAGAAGCGGCGCACCGCATCGCGGTACTTGCCGTTCCACTCCGCCCAGCCCGAGGGGAAGTTGCCCACCTGGTAGCCCCCTTCCCCCAGGTCCCACGGCTCGGCGATGAGCTTGACCTGCGAGAGCACCGGGTCCTGGTGGATGATGTCGAAGAACGACCCGAGCTTGTCCACCGCGTGCAGCTCCCGCGCGAGGGTGCTCGCGAGGTCGAAGCGGAAGCCGTCCACGCGCATCTCCAGCACCCAATAGCGCAGGCTGTCCGTGATGAGCTGCAGCACGCGCGGGTGACGCATGTTCATGGTGTTGCCGCAGCCGGTGAAGTCCTCATAATAGCGCGGATCCTTGGGCGAGAGCCGGTAGTAGGAGACGTTGTCAATGCCTCGGAAGGAGAGGGTCGGCCCCAGGTGATTGCCCTCGCCCGTGTGGTTGTACACGACATCGAGGATGACCTCGATGCCGGCGGCGTGCAACGCGCGCACCATCATCTTGAACTCGCGCACCGAGCCGCCGGGGAACCGCGTGGAGGCGTAGCGGATCTCCGGCGCGAAGTAGGAGAGCGTGTTGTAGCCCCAATAGTTGGTCAAGTTCCGGTCGGTCAGCAGGCGCTCATCCACGTGATGGTGCACCGGCATGAGCTCCACCGCCGTCACGCCCAGGTCGAGCAGGTGCCGAATGGCCGCCTCGCAGCCCAGGCCGGCGTAGGTGCCGCGCAGCTCCTCCGGCACGCCGGGATGCAGCTGGGTGAACCCTTTGACGTGCAGCTCATAGATGACGGTCTTATGCCAGGGGATGCGGGGATGCCGGTCCTCGCTCCACGTGAACGCCGAGTCAATCACCACCGACAGGGGAGCGAACGCGGCGTTGTCGCGCGCGTCGAGGGAGAGGTCGTGCGTCGGATGGCCCACGCGGTAGCCGTACATCTCGTCGCTCCAGCGGACGTTGCGGCCGACGGCCTTCGCGTAGGGGTCGAGCACGACCTTGCTGTGGTTGAACCGGTGCCCCTTGGCCGGCTCGTAGGGGCCGTGGACGCGGTAGCCGTAGAGCTGGCCCGGGCGCACGTCGGGCAGGTACCCGTGCCACACCATGTCGGTGCGCTCCGGCAGGGCGAAGCGGTGCGTCTCGACCGTGGCGTCCACGGAGCTGAAGAGGCACAGCTCGACGAGCGTGGCGTGCTCGGAGAAGATCGCGAAGTTGACGCCGGCGCCGTCCCAGACAGCGCCCAGCGGATAGGGGCGGCCGGGCCAGATCCTCATGGAGAGGACGAGGGCCGTAAGGTCAGGTCAGACGCCGAACGAGGTGCCGCACCCGCACGAGTGCTTGGCCAGCGGGTTGTTGAACTCGAACCCTCCGCCGGTGAGAGCCTTCTTGAAGCCAATGGTCATGCCGTCGAGGTACAAGTGGCTCTTGGCATCCACGAGCACCTTGACGCCCTCCTGTTCGAACACGGAATCGTACTGCCCTGGCGTCGCGTCATCAATGGACAGGACGTACGTCATCCCCGAGCAGCCCCCGCCTTTAATACCGATGCGCAGGCCGACATTGGGCTTCTGCTCCTGCTCAATCAACCGCTTGACTTCCTTGGCCGCATCCGCTGTGAGCGTAATCATCGTCGGTATCCTCCTGTGGTTAAACCTTGGGTATTATAGCATGGCGCTTCCGGCCCTGGCAATCCGGGCGATGAGCCGCCGGTTCGCCGGCGGGAACGGATAGCGGGCCAGCGCCTCGGCCGAGACCCACCGCAACCCATTCGACGAAAGCGGCTTAGGAACGCCCCGGCGGATGGCGCAGCGAAACACCCCCAGGCACACGCTCTTGTGCGGATAGCGGTGCGAGATGCGCATCAGCCAGGCCAGGCGCGCGACGTCCACGCCGAGCTCCTCCCGCGCTTCGCGATGCACGCAGGCCTTCCAGGTTTCGCCCGGCCGCCGCTTGCCGCCGGGAAACTCCCACCGGTTGGCGTAGTGGGAGCCGGCGCGGCGCTGGCAGATGAGGTAGCGGCCGCGTCGCCTAATGACCGCGACGGCGACGTCGAAGTGGGGGAGCCTGCGTCGTGCCATCTGTGAGGGGGAAGCTGCGGCAGGCGCGGCGCAGCGCGCAGGAGGGGCAGCGGGGGGCGCGGGCCGTGCACACGGCAGCGCCGAAATCCATCATCGCCTGGTTGATGGTGTAGCCCTGCCCCTCGGGGATGACGGCTTCGGCGAGCTGCCAGAGCCGCTGCTGCCGGCGCGCGACCTTCAGGTCGCCCCGCACGCCGAAATAGCGGGCGAGCAGCCGCGCGACGTTCGTGTCGAGGATCGGCGCGTCCCGCTCGAAGGCGAAGCTCAAGACCGCGCCCGCGGTGTAGCGGCCGATGCCGTCCATGGCGATCAGGCCGTCATAGGAATCCGGGATGCGCCCGTCGTGGTCGCGCAGCACGCTGCGCGCGATCCGGCGCAGGCGCAGGGGGCGGACGTTGTAGCCCAGCGGGTACCAGACGCGCCGCAGCTCGGCCGCGCGGGCCCGGGCGAGCGCTTGCAGCGTGGGGTAGCGCCGGAGGAATTCGCGGTACTTGGGCGTGACGCGCTCCACCTGCGTCTGCTGGAGCATGATCTCGGAGACGAGGATCTTGTAGGGGTCGCGCGTCTCGCGCCAGGGCAGCCGGCGCTGGTGGACCCGGTACCAGGCCAGCAGCCGTTGCTGGAACGTGCGAAGGGAAGTTGCGCGCGCCGTCATCAGAGGATGCCCTGCACGATAACAGACTCACTTGGCCCCGTCAACAATGCGTGGGGCGGGTCGTCTCAGGGCAGGGCCGCGGGCCACCCGGCTCGCTCAGATGCGGTTCCGGGCTGAACCGCATATTCGCTCGCCGTGGTGGCCCGCGCCCTCCATCAACTACTCAACCTACTCGCTGGCGACGGGTCCCTCTCACCGTAGGGCGGGTGGTGCGGCCCGGGGCCCCCAGCTGCCCGGAGCCGACGACGCCGATAGTGCGGCGCGGCGAGGACAGCTGGGGTGGGCCGCGACAGGACCCGCCCTAAGCAGGACCCGTCGCCGGGAACTCGCCGCTACTATTCATGAACAAGCTCTCATGTTAGAATGGCGCCGGTCATGCCTGCCCAACAGTACCGCGCCACCATCGAACGCGTTGACGTCCTCGCCTACAACGTCCGCAGCTTCCGCTTCAAGCTGGTGGAGCCGCCGGCCATGCCATTCCGGGCCGGCCAGTTCATCATCCTCAACGTGCCCCACGAGGGCAAGGTCGTCAAGCGCGCCTACTCCATCGCCTCCCCGCCCCACGAGGCCGGGGCGCTGGAGCTGTGCATCCAGCACGCCGAGGGCGGCGTCGCCTCCACGTACCTGTGGCAGCTCAAAGGCGGCGAGCCCATTTCCCTCTCCGGCCCCCACGGCACCTTCCTCCTGAAGGAGCCGCTGGAATACGACCCGGTCTTCATCGCGCTGGGCACCGGGGTGGCGCCGTTTCGCGGGATGATCCGCCATCTGTTCCACGTCAACTTCCTGCGGGACATCTGGCTGCTCTTCGGCACCCGCTACGAGCACGCTATCCTGTACGAATCCGAGTTCCGCACCTTAGCCGGCATGCGGCGCAGCTTCCACTACGTCCCGACCATCAGCCGGCCCAAGGAGTGGCACGGGGAAACCGGGCACGTGCAGCAGACATTCCAGAAGCACATCAAGGACTTCTCGAAGGTTGAAATCTACGTCTGCGGTTGGCTGGAGCGGGTCAAGGCGGTCTGCGCCGACCTGCAGGGCTTCGGCGTGCCCAAAGAGAAGCTGCACTATGAAGAGTGGTAAGCCGCGCCTCATCACCGTCGGGCATACCCCGGACATGGACGACGCGTTCATGTTCTACGCCATCGCCGGCGGCGCTGTCCCGCTGGATGGCTTGCGCTTCGAGCACGTCATCAAGGACATCCAGTCGCTCAACCAGCGCGCGCTCAACGCCGAGCTGGACGTCACGGCCATCTCCGCGGCGAGCTACCCGGC
>JACQRG010000003.1 GCA_016206565.1 Candidatus Omnitrophota bacterium
CCCGGCGCGGAGCTCGCGCCAGGGGCGTTCGGCGTGTTGGAGCCGACGCCCTCGGCGCGCAGGCCCGTGCGGTTGCGGGAGCTGGACGCCGTGCTCGTGCCCGGCCTGGCCTTTGATCGGCAAGGCCGCCGGCTGGGCCACGGGTACGGGTATTTCGACCGCTTGTTGGCGCGCTTGCCCCAGGCCACGCCCGTCATCGGGCTGGCGTTTAGGTTTCAGCTCCTCGATCGCCTGCCCGCCGCCTCGCACGACCGGCCCGTCTCGACGGTCCTGACCGCCTAACAGCCCCCGGACGGGTCACCTCCCGCCGGGGACTTCAATGAGGGGTGTGCCATGACCGTACTCATCCTACTCGCAGGAGTGCTGGCGGCCTTCGCCGCCGGCTACGGCCTGAGCGTGTTGCTGGGCCGCAAGACCCTCAGCGGTGCGCAGGAGCAGTCCAAGCGGATCCTGGACGAGGCCAAGCGCCAGGCCGAGGCCGCGGCGAAGAAGGCCGACCTGGACGCCAAGGAGCAGCTCCACGCCATGCGGCAGGACTTCGAGGAGAAGACCAAGGACCGCCGCAGCGAGCTCACCCAATTGGAGAAGCGGCTCCACCAGCGCGAAGAGGTGATTGACCGCAAGCTGGAGCTCGTGGACCAGAAGGAGAAGGGCCTGCTGGAGCGCGACCGGCAGCTCGGCACGAAGGAGCAGAGCCTCAAGGCCAAGGACGACCAGCTCGCGCAGCTCATCGCCAACGAGAAGGAGACGCTCAAGTCCCTTTCGAACCTCTCGGTGGAGGACGCGAAACAGCAGCTGCTCGCGCGCCTCGAGCAGGACTACCGCTCCGAGGCGGGCCGGGTCATCAAGCAGGTCGAGGAGGAGACGCAGCGGCAGGCCCAGGACGTCTCGCGGCGCATCCTCGCGCAGGCCATGCAGCGCTGCGCCTCCGATTTCACGGTCGAGACGAGCACCACCGTGGTGCAGCTGCCCAACGAGGAGATGAAGGGCCGCGTCATCGGCCGCGAGGGGCGCAACATCAAGGCCTTCGAGCTGGCCACCGGCGTGGACCTGATCGTGGATGAGACGCCGGACGTGGTGACGCTTTCCTCCTTCGACCCGATCCGCCGGGAGGTCGCGCGGCAGTCGCTTGAGCGGCTGCTCTCGGACGGCCGCATCCACCCGGCGCGCATCGAGGAGATCGTGGACCGCGTCAAGAAGGACTTCGAGCGCCACATCGTCCAGGTCGGGGAGAAAACCGTCCAGGAGATGGGCTGCGCGAACGTGCACCCGGAGCTCGTCAAGCTTATGGGCAAGCTGCGCTACCGCACCAGCTACGGCCAGAACGTCCTGATGCACTGCAAGGAAACCGGGCACCTGTGCGGCATGATCGCCGCCGAGCTGGGGCTGGACCAGCGGCTGGCGCGCCGCTGCGGCTTGCTGCACGACGTGGGCAAAGCGGTCAGCCACGAGGTCGAGGGGCCGCACGCCATCATCGGGGCGGAGCTGGCCCGCAAGTACGGCGAGACGCCTGAAATCGTGCACGCCATCGAGGCGCACCACGAGGACGTGCAGCCGACCACGCTCTACGCCGTGCTGACCATCGTGGCGGATTCGATCAGCGGGTCGCGGCCGGGCGCGCGCGGCGACACCCTGGAGAACTACGTCAAGCGGCTGCAGGCCCTGGAGGGCATCTGCGACTCCTTCAAGGGGGTCGAGAAGGCCTACGCGATCCAGGCCGGCCGCGAGGTGCGGGTCATCGTGCAGCCGGACCACGTGACCGACCTGGAGGCCATCGCGCTGGCCCGGGAGATCAAGCGCAAGGTCGAGGGCTCCATCGAGTTCCCCGGCCAGATCAAGATCACCGTGATTCGAGAAACGCGTTCCATCGAATATGCGCGCTAGAGCAGCGACAAGCGACAAGCGACAAGCGACAACGTTTCTGTTGCCTGTCGCTTGTTGCATGTCGCAAGCGTAGCCATGCGGATTCTTCTCATTGGGGATGTCGTCGGCAGGCCGGGCCGGGTGATCGTCCAGAAGCTGTTGGTGGGCCTGCGCGACGAGCTGCGCCTGGACTTCGTGATCGCCAACTGCGAGAACGCGGCCGGAGGGGCCGGCATCACTCCGAGCACCGCGGATGAGCTCTTCAGCGCCGGGGTGGACGTGCTGACCTCCGGCAACCATGTCTGGAAGAAGCGCGAGGCCTATGACCTGCTGCGCCGGGACCACCGCGTGCTGCGGCCGGCCAACTATCCGGAGGATTGCCCGGGCGGCGGCTCGGTGGTGGTGGAGTCGCTCGGCGGCCAGAAGGTGGGCGTGGTCAACGTGATGGGCCGCGTGTTCATGGAGCCGCTGGCCTGCCCGTTCAAGACGGCCGAGCGCGAAGTCGCCAAGGTGCGCGAGCAGACCCCGGTCATCATCGTGGACATGCACGCCGAGGCCACCAGCGAGAAGGTCGCGATGGGCTGGTTCCTCGACGGCAAGGTCTCGTGCGTCTTCGGCACGCACTCGCACGTCCCCACGGCCGATGAGCGCCTCCTGCCGGGGGGCAGCGCCTTCATCACGGACGTGGGGATGACCGGCCCCTACGATTCGGTGATCGGCCGGCGCGTGGACCAGATCCTGCAGCGGTTTCTGACCAGTATGCCGGTGAAATCCGAGGTCGCCGACGGCAACGTCCAGCTGCGCGGCCTGCTCATCGAGGTGGACCCGCCGACGGGAAAAGCCACGAGTGTCGAGCGCATCACCAAGGTCTTGCATGAAGTTGTCCCCAGTCTCGCAGGCGACTAATCCGTCCGCGCCGGCCCCGAAGACGCTGACGGTTGGGCAGGTCGTCGCGCGCATCCGCGAACTCATCGAGGGCCAGTTTCCCTCCGCCCTCTGGGTGGAGGGGGAGCTGTCCAACTGCAGCTTTCCCGCCTCCGGCCACATCTACTTCAGCCTGGTGGATGAGCAGGCTACCGACCGGCTTGGCCAGCGGCTCGTCTTGCCCTGCGCCTTCTACCGGGGCGCGAACCAGCACCTGAAGTTCACGCTGCAAGACGGCATGAAGGTGCTCTGCCTGGGGCAGGTCACCACCTACGAGCGGCAGGGCCAGTACCAGCTGCGCGTGCTGCGCGTCGAGCCGAAAGGCCTCGGGGCGCTGCAGCTGGCCTTCGAGCAGCTCAAGAAGCGGCTGGCGGCCGAGGGGCTCTTCGAGGAGGCGCGCAAGCGGCCGATTCCGACGCTGCCGCAGCGGGTGGGCGTCGTGACCTCGATGACCGGCTCCGCGGTGCACGACATGATCAGCAAGCTGCGCGGGCACTTCGCCGTCCTCATCCTGCCGGTGAAGGTGCAGGGCGAGGGCGCGGCGCGCGAGATCGCCGAGGCGCTGGACTTAGCGAGCGAGCGCCGGCTGGCCGACGTGCTCATCGTCGGCCGGGGCGGGGGCAGCGTCGAGGACCTCTGGGCCTTCAACGAGGAGCCGGTGGCCCGGGCGATCGCCCGCTGCCGTATTCCCGTCATCTGCGCGGTGGGCCATGAGGATGACTGGACCATCGCGGACTACGTGGCCGACCTGCGCGCCTCCACCCCGACCCACGCGGCCCAGCTGCTGGTCAACGAGCGGCAGGCCATCGTCGAGCAGGCCCAAGAGCTCATCCAGCGCCTGGTGGACACCATGCAGCTCTACCTCGATGAGGGCGTGCGCGCCGTTGAGGAGCTGGGCGGCCGGCTGCGGCTGCTGCATCCCATCCACCAAATCACCGAGCATCTGCGCCGCGCCGCCCGTCTGCACGAGCAGCTCCTCCTCTCCATCCGCCACCGCTTGGACCAGGAGCAGCGGCGGCTGGAGGGCTTCGCCGGCCGGCTGCAGGCCTTAAGCCCCTTAGCGGTGCTGGCCCGGGGCTACAGCATCACGTTTGCGCTGCCGCAGCGCCGTCCGGTGACGGACGCCCAGGCGCTGCGCCTCGGGCAGGAGCTGGAGACCTTGGTCGCCCGCGGCGCGATCCTCAGCAAAGTAACCGCCGTGCGAAGTCCCGAGCGAGGGGACCGAGTCGAGGGAACGGCCCACCCAGAAAGAGAGCCCCATGGCACAAGCACATGAGGTAAAATACGAGGACGCGCTCAAGCGCCTGGAGCGCATCGTCCAGGACCTGGACGGCTCCGAGCTGGACCTGGAAGCGCGGCTGAAGAAATTCGAGGAAGGCACCAAGCTCGCCCGCCTGCTGCTCAAGAAACTCGACCAGGCCAAGAAGCGGGTCGAGGTGCTGGTGAAGCACAACGTCGGGGAACCGACCGCCGTACCCCTGGATGACGAACCGCTCGACGCATCGGACGACTCCGCATCGGCTTAAGCTCCTCCGGACGCTGGTGGACCGGGAATTGCGCCGCGCGCTCTCCAGCCCTCCGCTCGGGCCCCGCGCGGTCCATGACGCGATGCGCTACTGCGTCTTCTCCGGCGGCAAGCGGTTTAGGCCGCTGCTCGCCCTGGGTGCGTGCGAGGCGGTCGGCGCTGCGGCGCGGCGCGCCCTGCCGGCGGCCTGCGCGGTCGAGCTGATCCACACCTATTCCCTGGTGCACGACGACCTGCCCGCCATGGACGACGCGGATGAGCGCCGCGGCAAGCCCTCCTGCCACCGCAAGTTCGGCGAGGGCCAGGCGATCCTGGCCGGAGACGCCCTCCTGACCCTCGCCTTTGAGCGGCTCAGTCGTAACAGCATGCCGAACACCCTGGGCATCATCCGCGCCATCGGGCAGGCCAGCGGCACCTCCGGCCTCATCGGCGGGCAAGTCCTGGACCTGCAAGCCATGCGCGCCCGCGGGGCGCGGTCGGCCGCCGCGTGGCGCGACATCGCCCGCCGCAAGACCGCGGCACTCATCCATGCCAGCGTCATCTCCGGGGCCATGGCGGGCGGGACCAGCCGGCCGCAGCTGGCGCGGCTGAGCCGCTACGGGCGCGCGGTGGGCCTGGCGTTTCAGCTGCTGGATGACGCGCATGACGGCGAAGGCCTGGCGGACGTGATGGGCCCCGGCGCGGCCCGGGCCCAGGCGCGGCGGCTCATCAGGCAGGCGCAACAGGCCCTGGAGCCGTTCGGCCGGCGCGCGGCGGTCTTGCGCGAGCTGGCGGAGTGGCTGGCGCGCACATGAGCCTCCTGGCGGCCATCCGGCGCCCCGCCGACCTGCGCGCGCTCTCCCAGGTCCAGCTCAAAGAGCTGGCGCAGGAGATCCGCGAGGAGATTCTTGCCACGATCTCCTCGCTGGGCGGGCATCTGGCCTCCAGCCTCGGGGCCGTGGAGCTGTGCCTGGCGCTGCACCACGTCTTCGACGCGCCGGACGACCAGCTCGTCTGGGATATGGGCTACCAGGCCTTCGCCCACAAGCTCATCACGGGCCGGCGCGACCGCTTCCGGACCCTCAAGCAGCTCGGCGGGCTCTCCGGGTTTTCCAATAAAGATGAAAGCCCCTACGATCTGTTCTCCACCGGCCACGGCGGCACGGCCCTCTCCTCGGCCCTGGGCCTGGCCATGGCCCGCGACCGCGTCAAGGCCGCGCGGCACGTGGTGGCGATCATCGGCGACGCCAGCCTGGGCGAGGGCATGGCGCTGGAGGCGCTCAACCACATCGGGCATCTCAAGACCAACGTGCTGGTCATCCTCAATGACAACCGCATGTCCATCGCCAAGCCGGTCGGAGGCTTGAGCCGCTACCTCAACCGGATCATCACGAATCCCACCTACAACCGCCTGCACCTGGACCTGGAGCGGTGCGTCAACCGGCTGCCGCACGGCAGCGCCCTGCTGCGCCTGGGGCGCAAGCTCGAGGAGTCGGTCAAGGGGCTGCTGGTGCCGGGCCAGGTCTTCGAGGAGCTGGGATTCCGCTACATCGGCCCGATTGACGGCCACAACCTGCCGGAGCTCATCTCGACGCTGCGCAACGTCAAGCGGCTGAAAGGGCCGCTCTTGCTGCACGTCTCCACGCTCAAGGGCAAAGGCTACCGGTTCGCCGAGCAGGACCCGGAGCGGTTCCACAAGATCGAGCCGTTCGACCTGGAAACCGGCCAGCTGAGAAAAGCGGCTCAGGGTTCTGGGCTCAGGGCTCTGAGCAAAGGCTCTCGACCCCGAACCCTGACCCCCCCCGGCCCGACCGGGGCGGGCGAACCCCGAACGACGTTCTCTGAAGCATTCAGCGATGAGCTGGTACGATTGGCCGAGACGAACCGGCGCATCATCGCCATCACCGCGGCCATGCCCGAGGGCACCGGGGTCGCCGCCTTCGCTCGGCGGTTTCCGGACCGCTGCATTGACGTGGGGATGGCCGAGCAGCACGCCGTCGGGCTGGCGGCGGGCTTGGCCTGCGGCGGCATGCGGCCGGTGTTCGCGGTGTACTCCACCTTCCTGCAGCGCGCGTATGACCAGATCATGCACGAGATGTGCCTGCAGCGGCTGCCCGTGGTGCTGGCGATTGACCGGGCCAGCCTGGTCGGCGAGGACGGGCCGACGCACCATGGGGTCTTCGACCTCGCCTACTTGCGCACGCTGCCGAACCTGTGCGTGCTCGCGCCGAAGGACCCGGAGGAATTGCGCGCCATGCTGCAGTGGGCCTTAGAGCAGGACGCGCCGGCGGCGATCCGCTATCCCCGGGGCGGCATCCTCTGCGGCGAGCCGCTGGGCCGTCCGGCCAAGATCCAGCTCGGCACAGCCGAGCCCTTGCGCCAGGGCAAGGACCTGGCACTCGTCGCATTGGGCAGCTTGGTGTATCCAGCGCTGCACGTGGCCGAGGTCATGGCGCGCGACGGCATCGAGGCGGCGGTCATCAACGCCCGGTTCGCCAAACCGGTGGACGCGGCCATGGTGCAGCAGGCCGCCCAGACCGGCCGCCTCGTCACACTTGAGGAAGCCCAGGTCGCCGGAGGCTTCGGCAGCGCGGTCTCCGAAGCCCTGGACGCGGCCGGCCTTTCCGCCACACCGCACCTGCGCATCGGCCTGCCGGATGCGTTCGTGGAGCATGGCAAGCGCGCCCAGCTGCTCACGCGCTGCCGGCTCGACCCGGAGAGCCTGGTCCGGCGCAACAGCGCGTGGTATCAGGCCCAGGC
>JACQRG010000010.1 GCA_016206565.1 Candidatus Omnitrophota bacterium
ACGTCCAACATCATGTCGCTCTCCGGCATCGCGATTTCCATCGGCGTGCTGGTGGACGGCGCCATCGTCGAGGTGGAGAACGCCTACAAGCGGCTGGAGCAGTGGATCGAGGGCGGGCGGCAGGGCGATTACCACGCGGTGCGGCTCGGCGCGCTCAAGGAGGTCGGCCCGGCGGTCTTCTTCTCGCTGCTGGTCATCGCGGTCTCCTTCATGCCGATCTTCACGCTGGTGGACCAGGAGGGGCGGCTCTTCACGCCGCTGGCCTGGGCCAAGAACCTCGCGATGGCCATCGCGGCGATCCTGGCGGTGACGCTGGACCCGGCGCTGCGGATGCTCTTCACGCGGATGGAGCCGTTTCAGTTCAAGCCGGCGTGGGCGGCGCGGCTCGCGACGACGTTCGGGGTCGGCACGTACTACCCGGAGGAGCGCCATCCGGTCAGCCGCGTGCTGTTTCGGGTCTACGAACCGGTCTGCCGGTTCGTGCTGCGTCATCGCAAAGCCACCATCTTGACCGCGCTCGGGCTGGTGCTGACGACGATCCCGGTCTACCTGCGCCTGGGCTCGGAGTTCATGCCGCCGCTGTGGGAGGGCACCATCCTCTACATGCCGACGACCCTGCCCGGCATCTCGGTGACCGAAGCGCAGCGGCTGCTGCAAACGCAGGACCAGATCCTCAAGAGCTTCCCCGAGGTCGAGACCGTCTTCGGCAAGGCCGGGCGCGTGGACAGCTCCACCGACCCGGCGCCGTTCTCGATGATGGAGACCGTCGTGGTGCTCAAGCCTGAGCGCGAGTGGCCGCAGCGCATCTCCCATGAGGCATTGATTGACCGGATGGACCGGGCGCTGAAGATCCCCGGCACGACCAACGCCTGGACCATGCCGATTAAGAACCGCATTGACATGCTCTCCACCGGCGTGCGCACGCCCATCGGCATCAAGGTCCTCGGCGAGGACCTCAAGACCATCGAGCAGCTCGGCGTGCATCTGGAGATGCTCCTCAAGGACGTGCCGGGCACGCGCAGCGTCTACGCCGAGCGCACGGCCGGAGGGTATTTCCTGGACGTGGACCTCAAGCGCGAGCAATTGGCCCGCTACGGCCTGACAATCGAGGACGCGCAGATGGTCGTGATGTCCGCCATCGGCGGAGAGAACATCACGACGACCATCGAGGGGCGCGAGCGCTACCCGGTTAACGTGCGCTACCCCCGCGAGCTGCGCGAAAACGTCGAGCAGCTCCAGCGCGTGCTGGTCCCCACCCCGGCCGGCCAGCACATCCCCCTGGTGCAGTTGGCGGACATCACGCTGACGTCCGGCCCGGCCATGCTGCGCAACGAGAACGGCCTGCTGGCCGGCTACGTCTTCGTGGACATGGCCGGCCGCGACATCGGCGGCTACGTGGCCGAGGCGAAAAAGGTGGTGGCGAAGGAGCTGAAGCTGCCCGAGGGCTACGCGCTGTTGTGGAGCGGCCAGTACGAGAACATGATCCGGGTGCGCCAGCGGCTGACGGTCGTCGTGCCGTTGACGCTCTTTCTGATCTGCCTGCTGCTCTACATGAACACCAGGTCCTTGGTCAAGACCGGCATCGTGCTGCTGGCCGTGCCGTTCTCGCTCATCGGGGCGGTGTGGCTGCTCTGGGCGCTGGGCTACAATGTCTCCATCGCGGTCTGGGTGGGCATGATCGCGCTCATGGGCCTCGACGCGGAGACCGGGGTGTTCATGCTGCTGTTCCTGGATCTGGCCTATCATGACGCCGTCCGCAAGGGACGGATGCGCACCATGCAGGATCTGGAGGAGGCGATCGTGCATGGGGCGGTCAAGCGCGTCCGGCCGAAGCTGATGACCGTGATGGCCGCGTTCATGGGATTGCTGCCGATCATGTGGTCCGCCGGCACCGGGGCCGACATGATGAAGCGCATCGCCGCGCCCATGGTCGGCGGCCTAGCGACCTCGTTCATTCTGGAACTGCTCGTCTATCCGGCGATCTACGCGATCTGGAAATGGAAGTTCGAGATGCGGGAAGGCCGCGCGGCCTGGATCGTGCGCCCGGCCGGGGGCCAGGCGTAACAATGGCGCAGAGAGGGTTCGGGATCATGACCACGCTGCTCACTGGAGGTTTGGTTTCAGGGTGTGCGACCGTCCCGCGGCACGCCGGGTTTTCGGATGTCGCCACGATCATCGAGCAACGAGCTGGCGTCCAGGTCCAACGGTATGCCGGTGCGCCGAGTGGTCCGGCGGCTGACGCGCTCCAGGAGTTGTTGCGGGATGAGCTCACGGTGGACCGCGCGGTGCGCATCGCCGTGCTGAACAACCGGTCGCTTCAGGCGACCTTGGAGAACTTGGGCATTGCCCGAGCCGACATCCTTGAGGCGGGGTTGCTCAAGAACCCGATCTTCTCCGGCCACGTGCGGTTCCCGCGCGCGTCCGGCCCAACGAATGTGGAATTTGCCCTCGCCCAGTCCGTGCTTGATGTGTTCTTCATCCCGCTTCGTCGCAAGGTGGCGGTTACGCGATTCGAGCAGGCCAAGCTGCAAGTGGCGGATGCCGTCCTGCGCCTCCTCACCGAGGTGAAGACGGCCTACTACACCGTCCAAACGGCGGAACAGGTCCCACGCGATGCGGCAGACCGTCCTCCAAGCCGCAGAGGCCGCTGCGGAGCTGGCCGCGCGCCAGTATGAGGCAGGCAATATCCGGGACTTCGACCTGGCCAACGAGCAGGTGGCCCACCACGAGGCTCAAGTGGAGCTGGCCCGCAGCCAGGTGGAGCTGACCGGGGCGCGCGAGGCGTTGAACCGGCTGCTGGGGCTGGCGGGCGAGCCGGCGATGGCCTGGCGCGTGGCCTTTGCGCTGCCGGAGCTGCCGCCGACAGACCCCGCGGCAGATGCGCCGGAGACACTCGCCATGGCGCAGCGCTTGGATCTCGCGGCGGCTCGCAGGGAGGCGGCGGTGCTGCGCAGCATCCTGTCCGTCACGCGGCTCAATCCGTTGAGGGCGACGGAGATCGGGGTGAGCAGCGAGACCGAGGAGGGGGACCGCGTGACAGGACCGATCTGGGAAGTCCCGATCCCGGTCTTTGACTTTGGCCAGGCCGACATCGCCCGCGCGACGGCTCAATTGCAGCAGCAGGAACATCAACTTGCCGTGCTAGAGGTCGCCGTGCGCTCGGAGGTTCGGACGCTCGCTGATCGGCTGACGGCTCAGCGCCGCATCGCCGAGCGCTACCGGGAGCACGTCCTGCCCCTGCATCAACAGATCGTCACGTCCTCGCAGCGGCACTACAACTACATGCTCCTCGGGGCGTTCCAGCTGTTGCAGTTCAAGCAGGAGGAGATCGCCGCACGTCGAGCGTACATCGAGGCGTTACGAGACTACTGGATCGCCCGCGCTGAGCTCGAGCGAGCGGTCGGCGGAACACTCCCCAATGGAGGTGGATCATGAATGCCAAGCGGCTGGGTCTCATTGGAGGGCTTGTGCTTGGCTTCTCGCTGGCGACCATGCATCTTCAGCGCGCCGTAGGCGCGCAAGCGCCGGTTCCCTCCGAGACGGTCAAGGACCTCCCCTACACTCCGGTCGTGACGCTCAACGGCAGCACGCTGCCGTGGACCATGGTCGACGGGGTGAAGGAGTTTCGCCTGACGGTGGAAGAAATTACCTGGGAGATGGCGCCGGGGATGGTCGTCAAGGCCTGGGGCTACAACGGCCAGACGCCCGGTCCCACGATTGAAGCCGTCGAAGGCGATCACGTGCGTATCTACGTGACGAACAAGCTGCCGGAGCCCACCGCCGTCCACTGGCACGGGGTGATCCTGCCCAGCGGGATGGATGGAGTCGCCGGGCTGACCCAGCGGCCGATTCCCCCAGGAGATACCTTTCGCTATGAGTTCGAGCTGAAACAACACGGCACCCAGATGTACCACTCGCATGGCGATGAGATGGTCCAGATTGGGCTGGGCGCGATGGGGTTTTTCATCATCCACCCCAAAAATCCCACGCACAAGATCGACCGAGACTACGCGATCTTCCTGAACGAATGGTTTATCCAGCCGGGGACGGCACGTCCTGATCCGAATGTCATGACGGACTTCAATATTTTCACCTTCAACAGCCGGGCGTTTCCCGGGACTGCCCCTTTGGCCGCCCGACCGGGTGAGCGCGTTCGTGTCCGGCTGGGGACGGTCGGCCAGGACTTCCACGCCATCCACATGCACGGCCACTCGTTTAAGATCGTCGCCACGGATGGCGGAGACATTCCCGAGTCGGCGCAGTGGCCCGAGACAACGGTCGCGATCGGCCCGGGCCAGACGCGGGACTACGAGTTCATCGCCATTCCCGGCGACTGGGCGCTGCACTGCCATCTGCGCCACCACCCGATGAACGCCATGAGCCATGACATTCCCAACGTCCTGGGGGTCAGCCAAGCAGGCGTGGAGGAGAAGATCCAGGCCCTGGTGCCAGGCTATATGGCCATGGGGGAGACCGGGATGCACGAACATGCCGAGCATGCCGAGCACATGGAGGGTCCTCCGAATACGCTGCCGATGATGGGCGGGCAAGGCCCCTTCGGTCCGGTTGGCATGGGCGGGATGTTCACCGTGCTCAAGGTGCATGAGGATATTCCGCGATTCGCCACGGCGGCGGCGTACACCGAGCGCGTGAAACTCCCTGAGGATCTGGGCTGGTACGACAATCCGCCTGGCACAGTCGCCGAGTCGATCAACCCGCACTTTGGCAAGCAAGAAGGCGCGTCAAGTTATGTCTGTCCCATGCACCCCGAGGTTCGTCAGCAAGCACCGGGATCGTGTCCGAAGTGCGGAATGGCATTGAAACCTCAGCAGCCAGGATCAATGGAAGAAGGAGGCGGCGATCGCCAGTCTGAAGCAGGAGGGTCCATGGGATCACAGGACCCTCACGAAGGCATGCAGCGTCACTAGGCCGCAGAGGCCTGACAGGAGGAGCCGGAGATGAAGCGCGGACTACGCGGGATGGTGGTCATGCTGTTGTTCATGAGTCCTGTGGCCGTGTGGGCCCAGGGGGAACATGAGCATGATCACGCTCACGAAATGGGCGTTCAAAAGACGACCATTAAAGGTGAATTGGTAGACTCTCTGTGCTATGTCGCCATGGCGGCGAAGGGCACAGGGCATAAACAGTGCGCGATCGACTGCGCGAAAGCGGGTATTCCGATCAGCATTCTGGAAGACGGGACGGGCAAGCTGTATACCGTGCTGCCCAAAGAAGACAAAACCGGCTATCCCGCAAGCGTCATCAACAAGATGGGTGAGACGGTGACCCTGAAGGGCGACCTGTATGAAAACGGGGGCAATCGCTACGTGACTGTCGAATCAGTGGAGTAACGACCATGTTCTCTGGAGCGCAGCACCTGCAGAATCTCCATCCGCTCGCGGTCCACTTTCCTATCGCATTTCTGATGGGCGCTGTCCTCCTGTACGTGTCGGCGTGGCTATTGAAGAGCGAACGCTTCGCGCACTCGGCATTTGTAGTGCTGGTACTGGGAGCGGTGTCCCTGGCGGTGACTGTGGCAACCGGCCTCTACGCCGAGCAAGGCGTGATGCTCGCCCTCTCGGTCCGTGACCAGCTTCTCAGGCCGCACAAGACTTACATGCTGGCGACGTTGGGGCTGTGTACGGTGCTGACCGCCTGGGCGGTTCTGGCGCGGCCTTTTCCAAGAAAGGGGAGGCGGCTGTTTCTATTTCTGTGCCTTGCGATGATCGGCGTGATGACGGTGGGAGCCGACTTCGGCGGGCGGATGGTGTATGACTACAACGCCGGGGGAAGTGCGTGTCGCCAACCCATCCAGTTTACTAAATGACTTGGGAAGGATTTCCCCATGGAAGGTAAACAGCATGGATGGCATCTGAGCGGACTGATCGGCCTCTGGTGCAGCAGCCTGTGTCTCCTGGGGTTGCCACTTCTGGCTCTGTGGTTACCGGCCATCGGGCTGGGCTGGCTCCTGGAAGAGCGCATCGCGCGCGGACTCCTTGCAGGATCACTCATCCTGTATGGGCTGGGCAGACATCTGGTGGTGGCAACACTCGTGCTGGGGGCATGTGGCCTTGGGCCGCTGAACTAGAAGGCCGCTGAAAGGAAGCGGCAGTTGGGAGAGGCACCGATGCCAGAGAAGGAGTCATTGGATTCGGAGACCTTGTGGCAGCGCCTGGGGCTGGCGCGGCTACGCGAGGCGCTCACCGAGGTCCACCAATTCTCTGAGGCGTTCGAACGGGCGCTGCGAGGACTTCCCTCGTGCAGCGCCTGCGCGAAGTCTGCGCTCCTGGAGCGCATCCGCCTGACGGGCCGCCGCCTGGGCACCGAGGCGGTCAGCCTGTCGGCGCTCGCCGAGAACCTCAAGGAGAGCGCGGCGCTGGCAGAAGCGGTCGAAGCCCGGCTCGCGGCCGACGCCCCAGCGCCGTGCCGGTGCCCGACCACAGTCTGCACGTGCCATGGGTGACGACGTGTCCCCGGAAGCCGCTCGGGATCCGGTCTGTCAGATGCCGGTGGATCCGGCGCTCTACGCGTTCTCGGCCGTGCATCAGGGGCAGACTTATCAGTTTTGCTCGCTGACATGCCAGCAGCTGTTTGAGGAAGACCCGGAGCGGTATCTGCCGCGGCAGCAGGGAGGCACTCCACGATGACGGCGGATCGGCGCGATCCGGTGTGCGGGATGACCGGGGTGCTGGAGCGCTACGGGCGGTGGTTCTGCAGCGAGGGTTGTGCGGCCGAATATGCCAGGCGCTCCGGCGCGCCTGCGCGTCCCAGCCTGTGGCGCTCGCTACGCGACCCCTGGGTCTGGGTGCCGGCCTCGATGGCGGCGCTGGCCTTCGCCGGCCTGTGGTGGCCGGCCGTCAAGCCGGTGAGCGACATCTACCGGGGCTACCTGCGGGTGGTCTGGATCCCGCTGCTGGCCGGGCTGGTGCTGGGCGGGCTCATTGACCACTTCGTGCCGCGCGAGTACATCACCCGCCTGCTCACCGGCCCGCGCAAACGCGTGATCGGCCGGGCGACGGTATTAGGATTCCTGGCCTCGACCTGCAGCCACGGCTGCTTAGCCCTTTCGCTGGAGCTCTACCGCAAGGGCGCCTCGACGCCGGCCGTGGCGGCCTTCCTGCTGGCCAGCCCGTGGGCGAGCATGGCGCTGACGTTCATCCTGCTGAGCCTCTTCGGGGTGAAGGGGCTGCTGATTATCGCGGCGTCGTTGGGCATCGCATTCGCCACCGGCCTGATCTTTCAGCGTGTGTTAGCCCCCCGCGGCCTCATCGAGGTCAACCCGCACACGACCGAGGTGCCGGAGGGCTTCTCCATCCGCGCGGACGTGGCGCGGCGGCTGCAGGGCTACCGGCTCACGCGAGCCGGCCTGGCCGAGGATGTGCGCGGGGTCGTCGCCGGCATGATCCCGCTCGGGCGCATGGTGCTGGGATGGGTGCAGTTCGGCTTGATCCTCAGCGCCCTGGCGGGCGGTCTGGTGCCGCATGGGGTGTTCGAGCGCTGGCTCGGCCCAACCCCGCTTGGTCTGCTGGCGACGCTGCTGATTGCCAGCATCATCGAGGTCTGCTCCGAGGGGACCGCGCCGATGGCTTTCGAACTGTACCGCCACACCGGGGCGTTGGGCAATGCGTTCGCCATGCTCATGGGCGGCGTGGTGACCGACTATACCGAGCTGGGCGCGGTCTGGCGCGCGATCGGGCGCCGCACGGTGCTGTGGATCCTGCTCGTGACGCTGCCGATGGTCGCCCTCGTGGGGCTGCTGCTCAACGTGTTATAATCCCACCATGCCAGAATCCGTCGTGATCATTGGCTCCGGGCCGGCCGGCCACACGGCCGCGGTCTACGCCGCCCGCGCCAACCTCAAGCCGGTCATGTTCGAGGGCTACTCGACAGGCGGGATTCCGGGCGGCCAGCTGATGACGACCACCGAGGTGGAGAATTATCCCGGCTTCCCCCAGGGCATCCAGGGGCCGGAGCTGATGGAGGCACTGCGCAAGCAGTCGCTGCGCTTCGGCACGCGCATCTTCACCGAGGATGTGACGAGGGTTGATCTCAAGACCCGGCCCTTTACCGTCGCGTCGAGCGAACGGACCGTCCAGGCCTCCGCCCTCATCATCGCCACCGGCGCCACCGCCCGGCGCCTGAACCTGCCCGGCGAGGCGCGCCTGTGGACCAAGGGCATGTCCGCCTGCGCGGTCTGCGACGGGGCGCTGCCGGTGTTCCGCAACAAGCCGCTGGTGGTCGTCGGCGGAGGCGACTCGGCGTGCGAGGAGTCCACGTTCCTCACGAAGTTTGCGTCCAAGGTGTACGTCGTGCACCGCCGGGATCAGTTCCGGGCCTCGAAGATCATGCAGGAGCGGGTCTTCAAGAACCCCAAGATTGAGGTGATCTGGAATACCGTGGTCGAGGACGTGGTGGGCGACGACGCCGTCAGCGCGGTGCGGCTGAAAGACGTCAAGACCGGCAAGACCAGAAACCTGGCGTGCGGCGGGGTCTTCTACGCGATCGGCTTCGACCCAAACACCGCGGTCTTCAAGGGCCAGCTCGAGCTCGATGCCGACGGCTACGTTGTGACCCAGCCCGGCACCACGCAGACCTCGGTGCCCGGGGTCTTTGCCTGCGGCGACGTGCAGGACAAGCACTACCGGCAAGCCGTCACCGCGGCCGGCAGCGGCTGCATGGCCGCGCTGGACTGCGAGCGCTGGCTGGCGGATGAGCGGTGACGAACCCCGCCTGAGCATCGCCGGCCATCTGGAGGAGCTGCGCTGGCGCCTGGCCGTCTGCGCCGCGGCGCTCGCGCTGGGCACTGGCCTGGGCTGGGCTCAGATGGCGCGGTTGCTGGAGTGGCTCAAGCGGCCGGCGGCGGAGCAGCTGCCGCGCTTCGCCTTCTTCAGCCCGGCCGAGCCGCTGCTGGCGTACCTGAAGGTGGCGGTCTTAGCCGGCGCGGTCGTGGCGATGCCGGTGCTGCTGTGGCAGCTCTGGGCGTTCGTGCGGCCCGCACTCGCCCCGCGACAGCGGTGGCTGGGACTGACGTTCATCGGCTGGGGCAGCGCGCTGTTTCTCGCGGGCGCGGCCTTCGCCTACGCCTTCCTGCTGCCGGTCTCGCTGCGCGTGCTGCTGAGCATCGGGCAGGGCGTCCTGGAGCCGGTGATCTCCATTGACCGCTACCTCTCGTTCGTCGCGACGCTGCTCTTCTGGTGCGGCCTGCTCTTCGAACTGCCGGCCGTGCTGGTGTTGCTGGCGCGCGCCGGCATCGTGACGGCCGAATGGCTGCGCCAGCAGCGGCCGCTGGCCATCTTGGGCCTGGTCGTCCTAGCGGCGCTGGTGACCCCGACGACCGATCCGATCACATTGCTGCTGATGGCCGCACCCCTGTGGCTGCTCTACGAGGGCGCCCTGGCCGCCACCCGCCTGCTCGAGCGCCGTCGGAGAATCCGAGGAGCTTAAGGCGAAGCTGGACGCCGCCGCAGCTCCGTAAGCACCAGGCTCCAGGCCAAGACACCGGCAAGCGAGAGCATCCAGCCGTCGTGCCCAGGAGTGAGCAGCATCCGGATCGGCCCGATGGTCGTGGCGAGCAGCGCGAAGCTGGCGATGGCCCATTGCAGCAGCGCGGGAATCCACTGCACGAGCGATTCGCGCGAACCGCCGCCCACGCGGGCCCACCACCCCGGCGGGCGCACCGTCGAGTAAAAGTGCTTCAGCACGCCCTGTGACACCGGCGCGGTCGCCAGCGTCGCCGGCACCCACACCGCCGCCGTGGCCCCCACCATGAAGAGCAGCTCCACGAGCAGGCCGTTGGGCAGCCCCAGCCAGCCCAGCGCGTGCGGCCGCAGGTAGTACACCGGCAGGCTCGCGGTCATGGCCGCGATCTCGCTCCAGGGATTGATGCGCCACCACAGCCAGCGCAGCAGGTACACCGGCCCGATGCCGGCGGTCAGGTGCAAAATCCAGGTAAACGACGAGCCGATGCTCCGGGTGCCCCAGGCCACCCACATCGCCCCGCCTGCGAGCAGCCAGGTGCACAGCTTGGCGATGCGCAGGTAGTGCCGTTCGGAGGCCCGGGGGTTGACGAAGCGGCGGTAGCCGTCGTTGACCAGATACGAGGCGCCCCAGTTCAGCTGCGTGCTCAGGGTCGAGACGAAGGCGGCGAAGAGGGAGGCCAGCAGCACGCCCCGCAGCCCGACCGGCAGGAGCATGGTAATGAGCCGCGGGTAGGCGCGCTCGTGGTCCACGAACACGCCGTCGCCCATCGGGGTGAGCAGCGCGTGGTCCGGGATCAGCACCATGGAGACCACCGCGGTGATGACCCACGGCCACGAGCGCAGGCAGTAGTGGGCGACGTTGAACCACAGCACCGAGCGCATCGCCTGCTGCTCGTCCTTGCAGGAGACCAGCCGCTGCACGATGATGCCCCCGCCGTCGGTGTTCTTCCACGCCCACCACTGCACCGCCATCAGGCCCAGGAACCAGCCGAACGGGGACTCCAGGGGGTTGACGTCCGGGCGGGCGAAGGCCGGCGGAATGACGGCCAAGGTCGAGGGCTCCAGCTGCTGGATCACGGCCTGCAGGCCGCCGACCGCCCAGACCGCGTAGCCGGCCAGGATCGCCGCGCCCGCCATGGCCCAGACGAACTGGAACGCGTCGGTCAGCACCACGCCCCACAAGCCCGAGACGGCCGTATAAGCGGTCCCAAGGACGATGCACGCGACGATGGCCCATTCGCGGCCCAAGCCCGTCGTCTCCTGCAGGATCTTGGTCATGCCCGTGACCGGCCAGACGCCGATGATGTAGCAGTTGTACAGCAGGCCCCAGTACACCGCCTTGAAGCCCCGCAGGAACGCCGCCGGGCGGCCGCTGTAGCGCAGCTCCACCAGCTCCACCTCGGTGGTGACGTTGGCGCGCTTCCACAGCTTCGAGAAGACGAAGACCGCCAGCATGGTGCTTAAGCCCAGCGCCCAGACCTCCCAGACGCCCCAGACCCCGCGCCGTCGCACCATGCCGGTGACGAGCAGCGGCGTGTCGGAGGAGAACGCGGTGGCCGCCATCGAGGTGCCGGCCAGCCACCAGCCCAGCGCCCGGTTGGACACGAAGTACGCTTCGAGGCTCTGCCCGGCTTCGCGGGATTTGGCCAGGCCGATGGCCAAGCTCAGGGCGCCGAAGACGGCCACCACGCTCCAGTCGAGCCATGTCATCGCGGCAGGGCCGGCGTAATGGCGCCGAGGATGCAGCCGGCCTTGGCGCCGGTGGCCGAGGGCAGGTGGTTGATGCGCTGCTGAAGGGCGCGCAGCGCCAGATACGCGAAGGCCACCGGCTCCTTGGCCTGCGCCGGCACGCCGTAGTGCTCGATGGGGCGCAGCGGCACCGGCGCGCAGCAGCCGGCCAGATGCCGCATGAGAGTGCGGTTGAAGACCCCGCCGCCGCTGACGATCACTTCTCGAAGCCGGTGCGCCACGAACCGGCGGTAGCTCTGCGCGATGCTGTAGGCGGTGAAGTAGGTCAGGGTAGCCAGCACGTCGCGGGGTGAACGGGCGAGGGCGGAGCCGAAGATCTCGCGCAGCAGCCCCTCGTTGAAGAGCTCGCGGCCGGTGGACTTCGGGGGCGGACGATGGAAGTAGGGCAGGCGCCAGAGCCGCTCGACGGCCCGGTGGTCAATGCGCCCGCGCGCGGCGAGCTGGCCGTTGAGATCGCACGAGAGCTTGCCGCGGCTGATGCGCCGGGCCATCAGGTCCAGCAGGCAATTGCCCGGTCCGGTGTCGAAGGCCAGCGGGGCGAGGCCCCGGCCGACGACGGTGACGTTGGCGATGCCGCCGATGTTCTGCAGGGCGCGCGCCGGCCCGCCGCCGAAGAACACCTGATCGAAGTACGGCACCAGGGGGGCGCCCTCGCCTCCGGCCGCCACGTCGCGGGACCTGAAGTCCGCGACGACCGGAATTCCGGTGCGCTGCGCGATGACCGCCGGCGAGCCCAGCTGCAGCGTGGAGGGGACCGGATCGTGCGGCCCGTGGTAGACCGTGTGGCCGTGGGAGCCGATGACCGCCACGCGCGCGGCCGCCACCCCGTGCTTGCGCAGCAGGCCCAGCGCGGCCTTGGCGAACTGCTCGCCCAGCAGCATGTTGAGGGCGGAGAGCTGCGGTGCCTCCAGCCGCGCGCCCTGCCGCACCAGCCGGGCGAGGCGCTGCGGATACGGTGTCGTCTGGGACGCCAGCACGCGCACCCGCCGGCCGTTGAACCGCGCCAGGGCGGCGGAGACCCCGTCGCACGACGTGCCGGACATCAGGCCGAGGGCGAGAGGCATCAGACGGCGACAAGCGACAAGCAACAAGCAACAGAGAAGACAGGATTGATCATCATGTGCTGTGAAGAGCGGCGCGCAGCGATCCCTGGACGCGGGCGAGGCGGGCGCTCGCCGCGCGATAGGTCAGCTTCCGGCGGGCCATCACGACGGCGACCTTCACGCGGCCGCGCGCCGCCGCCAAAAACCGCTCGGCTTCTCTCGAAGAGCAGCCGGTCAGCGCCTGCGTGATGGACAGCGCGCGGGAGCGCAGCTTGCGCGAGGTGGGCCGGACGTCCACCATCAAGTTGCCGTAGGTCTTGCCCAACTGCACCATCGCCCCCAGGGTCAACATGTTCAGCACCAGCTTGGTGGCGGTGCCGGCCTTCAAGCGCGTGGAGCCGGTCAG
>JACQRG010000012.1 GCA_016206565.1 Candidatus Omnitrophota bacterium
CGACGATGTCTGGGACGGCATCCACGCCGCTCTCAACGCTGGGCTCTTCCCCGTCAAGCTCAACGTCGTGGTGATGCGCGGTGTGAATGACGATGAAGTCATCGAGTTGGGTCGGCTCGCCGTGGATCGGCCGCTGCACGTGCGGTTCATCGAGCTCATGCCGATCGGGGAGTACTTCTTGCGGGAGAAGCTGGTGCCCGCCGAAGAGATCCTGAGCCGGCTTAAGCGCCTTGGGCCGCTTGAGCCGGTGGCAAGCCCGGGCGGCTGCGGGCCGGCGCGAGCGTATGCGTGGAAGGGAGCCGCCGGGACGGTCGGCGTGATCGGGGCGGTGACGCAGGCTTTCTGTGCTGCGTGCAATCGGCTGCGGCTCACGGCGACGGGCGCACTTCGACCGTGCCTCGATGACACGGCGGCAGTGGACCTCATGCCGGCGCTTCGCCCGAGGGTGGATCACGACCATCTCGCCCAACTCATCACGCAGGCCGTCGCCAATAAGCCGGAGCAGCACACGATGGCGCAACGAGAAATGGGAACGCCGCGCATCTGCATGGCCGGGGTGGGAGGCTGACGCATGTCCAGACGCGCCCGACGTCCCGCTGGCGTCCGCATGGCGGATGTGTCCGCCAAGCAGCCGTCTCATCGGACGGCTGTCGCGCGCTGCGAGCTCGTGATGAAACCGCGGACCCTCGCAACCCTCAAAGCGGGCAAGCTGCCGAAGGGCGAGGTCTGGCCGACCGCGCAGGTGGCGGGCATCCTGGCGGCAAAACGCACGGCGGAGCTCGTCCCGCTGTGTCACCCCATCCCGGTGAGCCACGTCGGGCTGCGGGCCACGTTGGACGCCGATCGGCTCGTGATCGAGGCGGAGGTGCGCACGACCGCGCCGACCGGCCCTGAGCTGGAAGCGTTGACGGCCGCCGCCATCGCCGGGCTGACGGTCTATGATATGTGCAAGGTCGTCGAGCGAGGCATCGTCATTCGTAACCTCTACCTGGTCAGCAAGTCCGGTGGGAAGAGCGGCACATGGCGACGACGAGGAACTCCATGAGTGAGTGCTGGCGGGTCGGCATCCTCACGGTCAGCGATACACGTGCTCAAGGCCTGCGGGCCGACACGGCAACCCCGCTCATCCGGCGGCGGCTGGAGGAGGCGGGATTTGTCGTGAGCGAGACGGCGCTGGTGCCCGATGAGCCACAACGCATTCAGGAGCGGCTGGCCGACATGGCCGACCGCCTCAAGGTGCCGTTGATCCTCACGACGGGCGGCACCGGATTCGGCGCGCGGGATGTGACGCCCGAAGCCACGAAAGCCGTTATTGACCGGGAAGTTCCCGGGTTGCCGGAAGCCATGCGTGCCGCAACCGCCAAGGAGAACCCGCTGGCGTGGCTCTCGCGCGGGGTCGCAGGGCTTCGGGGCCGCACGCTCATTGTGAATCTGCCCGGAAGCCCGCGGGCCGTCGAGGAGTGTCTGCGCGTGTTGTTGCCGATGCTGGCGCATGCGCTGGAGATGGTTGGGGGAACGTCTCATGGATCCGATGCTGCTGTGGTGGCTCGTTCCTAGTTTCTTCGTCGTGTCGCTGCTGTACGCCTCCATCGGACACGGCGGCGCCTCAGGGTATCTGGCGCTGCTGTCCTTTTCGCCGGCGGCCCTTGCGCCGGATCAGATGGCGACGACTGCCCTGACGCTGAACCTCATCGTGGCCGGAATGGGGTGGCTTGCGTTCGCCCGGGCGGGCCACTTCGTGGGCCGGCTGGCGTGGCCGTTTCTCGCGGCGTCGGTGCCGGCGGCGTTCGTCGGAGGACTGATGCCAGTGTCAGTTCGTCTCTATCAGGTTTTGCTCGCGATCGCCTTAGGCGTGGCGGCCATCCGTCTTGCCGTGACGCTGCGCGGCCGGGATGAGGACCGCGCCGTGAAGCCGAACCTGGCTCTCGCCTTGCCTGTCGGCGGGGGGATTGGTTGGCTCTCTGGGGTGGTCGGGGTGGGAGGAGGGGTTTTCTTAGGCCCCCTGCTGCTTCTGTTGCGATGGGCCACGCCCAAACAGACCGCGGCCGCCTCAGCCGCGTTCATCCTCGTTAACTCAGCCGCCGGCCTTGGCGGGCGGGCGGTCAGATCCGGCCTTGAGTACGGCTCGTTCGCGCCGCTGCTTGCGGCGGCACTGATTGGAGGACTGTTTGGCGCGCACCTGGGCGCGAACCATTTCTCCGGGCGGACTATCAAGCGGGCGCTGGCCGTGGTGCTGCTTGTCGCGGCAGCCAAGCTGCTCATAACCCAAGGCACATGACCATGACACAGACTTACATTGCGACCCCTCGACTTACGAGCGTTGAAGAGGCCAGGCGCATCGTGCTGGAGCAGGCCGTGATGCTTGGATCAGAGCGGGTGAGGCTGGAGGATGGCATCGGCCGGGTTCTTGCGCAAGACCTCATCGCCGAGGCGAGCCTGCCGCCCTTCGACAACTCGGCGATGGACGGCTATGCCGTCCGCTCTTCGGACACGACCGGGGCATCGAGGGAACACCCCCTCACGTTGCGGCTTGTCGGCGAGGTGGCGGCTGGTGAAGTGCTAGAGCGCGCCGTAAGCCGCCGCGAGGCGGTCAAGATCATGACTGGCGCGCCGCTTCCCCCAGGCGCGGATAGTGTCGTCGCGCTTGAAGAGGCTCGCGTGCGTAACGGCCTTGTGGAGATCCTGGCAGACGTCGCGCTGGGACGCCACGTGCGGAACGCCGGCGAGGACATCAAGGCGGGTGATACGGCGCTTGCGGCCGGCACGCGGATTCGCGTCCAGCACCTGGGATTATTGGCTGGCTTAGGATATGCCGAGGTTCCTGTGTTTCGTCTGCCACGTGTTGCGGTCTTGGCCACAGGGAGTGAGCTGATCAGCATTGACGAACCGCTGGGCCCCGGCAAAATCCGCAACTCCAACAGCCTGGTGCTCGGAGCATTCTTGCGCCAGCTTGGGATCGAACCCGTTGACCTCGGCACCGTCGTTGATGAACGTGACCTCATCCGCCAACAGCTTGAAGAGGCGGCGACGTGCGACGTGATCCTGATTTCCGGCGGGGTGTCCGTCGGCGAGCATGACCTGGTGAAACGGGTGCTTCGAGACTTAGGGATGAAAACGCTGTTCTGGCGGGTCAACATGAAGCCGGGCAAACCGCTGCTCTTCGGCCGCCTGCGCAACAGCGTCATCTTCGGGCTGCCGGGCAACCCCATCTCGTGCGTCGTCTGCTTCTTGGAGTTCATTGCGCCGTACGTGAGGAAGGTAACGGGCGAAGACGATCCGACCGACGGCCTGGTGCGCGCGAGACTCACACAGCCCCTTCGAAAGAAAGAGCCGAAAACGCTGCTCTTGACGGCGCAGCTTCGAGAGGAAGCGGGGACACTTGCGGTCACGGCCACTCCGCAGCAGGGCTCCGGGATGCTCAAGAGCCTCGCGCAGGCCAACGCCTTCATCGTGGTGCCAGAGGACATCATGGAACTTGCAGCGGGTTCGCTGGTGGAGGTTATTCCGCTCGGAGGCGACCCATGGCTGTAGTCGTTGCCATCCACGGCCCATCCGGCAGCGGGAAGACGACGCTGATTGAGCAGCTGACCTCGAGGCTGGTCAGTCGTGGCGTGAAGATTGGCGTGATCAAACATACGCATAAGGGGTTTTCGCTTGATCAGCATGGAAAAGACAGCCAGCGGTTCTGGGAGTCTGGGGCGCAGGCCGTCCTGGCCGCTGGACCCCAAGAACTCTTCCTGCGCCAGCGCAGCGCGTGGTCACACTTAAGCGAGCTGCTGGGCCTGTTGCCTCAGGAACTTGACTGCGTGTTCATCGAAGGTTTTACCCGCAGCGTCGCAGCGATTGACATCCCTGTCGCTGTGCAGGTTGAGATCGCACAAGAGGGTGTGAGGCTCAACGGACAGGCCCTCCGCGGCGACCTGGCGAGCGCTGCGGTCGAGGCAGCGGTGATGGGCCATCTCAATCACGATCGCGTGGCGGTGGCGTCTCGCGCGGGGCACCATGGACGCCGCTAGGGCCGCGACCGGCATCACGGTGAACGTCCTGCTGTTTGCTCAGCTGAGGGGCGGATTCGGGACCGATGAGCTGACGGCGTCGCTTCCAAACGAAGCGACCGGTGCGGAGCTGCTGGCGTGGTTGTCGCAGCGCAATCCAACGCTCGCAGGCCTGCTGGACGTCTCACGCCTGGCCGTCAACTGCGAGTATGTGTCGCTCGACCACCGCCTCCAGGATGGCGACGAGGTGGTCGTGATGCCGCCTGTCAGCGGAGGGTGAGATGGTGTTCCTGACGCACCAGCCAATCGATGCGTCTACGTGGCACCACGACGCCGCGGATGAACGGGATGGCGCCTCGGTGGAGTTCATTGGCATCGTGCGCCGCGAAGAAGACGGCCGGCCCCTCAGCGCTCTCGACTACGAAGCCTACGAGCCGATGGCCGAGCGCGTCATCAGCCGACTGGTGGAGCAGGCGCAACAGCGGTGGCCGCTCCATGCCGTGTGCGTGCGTCATCGAGTCGGCCGGGTGGCGGTGGGCGAGGTGGCGGTGCTGATCGGGGTCCGGGCGCCCCATCGGCACGAAGCGTTTGAGGCCTGTCGCTTTCTCATCGAGGCCATCAAGCGCGATGTTCCGATTTGGAAAACGAATGGACACGAAACTCGCTGACGCTCCGCCGTCCGAGAAGGACGAACGGCGCCTGCCGATTGTTGGGCATTTGGAAGAGCTGAGAAAGCGGCTGTGGATCTGTGTCGGCGCCATTCTGCTCGCCTCAGCGCTTAGCATGGCGTGGACCGGCCAGCTCATTGACTGGCTGAAGCGCCCGGCCGGGCCCCTGCTGCCGCGGCTGGCGTTCTTCAGCCCGCCCGAGGCGCTCCTGGCGTACCTGAAGGTCGCCGTGATGGCGGGAC
>JACQRG010000013.1 GCA_016206565.1 Candidatus Omnitrophota bacterium
GCCGGCTGCCCCGGCGAGCGAATGGCGGATTCAGCCCGGGAAGGCGACCTGTTCTTAAAGCATGGCCGCGCGACCGACGAGCCCCTCCGGGCGAGGAGATTGCCGCGGCCGGGTCGCCGCACCGGGCGCCCGGAATCCGCCCCTGAGCGAGCCGGGGAGCCGGCGGCCAGACGCCAGATGGTTGACAGGGGACACCCCCTTTGCTATACTCCCCGGACCATGACGACGACGACGATTCCGGCCGTGGACAAGATGGACCGGCGGTGGCTGCTCATTGACGCCCAGGGCCAGGTGCTCGGGCGCTTGGCCAGCCGCATTGCCATCATCCTGCGCGGCAAGCACAAGGCGATCTACACGCCGTTTCTGGATACCGGCGACTTCATCGTCGTGATCAACGCTGAGAAGATCGCGGTCAGCGGCAGCAAGCTCAAGCAGAAGACGTACCAGCGCTACTCGGGGTACCCGAGCGGTCTGAAGGTGCGCACGCTAGAGCAAGTGCTGCGCGTGCATCCGGAGGACGCGCTGCGGCTGGCGGTCAAGCGCATGATGCCGCAGGGGCCTTTGGCGCGCCAGCAGCTGAGCAAGCTTAAAATCTACGCCGGAGCCCAGCACCCGCACGCGGCGCAGCAGCCGGTACCGGTTACGCCGGCCCTGATTGGAGCGAAGTGAGCATGGCGGACACCGCGTCACCGAGCCTCTCGGTGCAGGCGACCGGGCGGCGCAAGACCTCGATCGCGCGCGTGCGGCTCGTGCCCGGCACCGGGGCGATCACGGTCAACCAGCGCTCGTACGAGAGCTATTTTCCGAGGGAAGCGCTGCGCCTGGCCATCCGCACGCCGCTGCTGGTCAGCCACCAGCTGGGCAAGTACGACGTGATCGCGAACGTCCACGGCGGCGGGTCCACCGGCCAGGCCGACGCCATCGTCTTGGGGATTGCCCGGGTCCTGGTGCAGCTGGACGCCGCCCAGCGGCCGGGCCTGCGCAAGGCCGGGCTGTTGACGCGCGATCCCCGCATGAAGGAGCGCAAGAAGTACGGGCGCAAAGGCGCGCGCAAGCGGTTCCAGTGGACTAAGCGATAACACAGAGACACAGAATGACAATATGGAACATTTCGCACACCACAGAGACACAGAAATGGGGTGACACATGGGTCGAATCGCGCTCTGTGCCTCTGTGGTGTCATGGGATTGTTTCTCGATTCTCTGTGTCTCTGTGTTTGTGCTAAGATGACGCGTTCACAGCCTCACAGATGCCAGCAATACGCGTTGCCGTCGCAGGGGCGACCGGGTACTCGGGCGAAGAGCTCATCCGGCTGCTCCTCGATCATCCAGAGGTTCACCTTACCTGCCTGGCCGCTTCCGCCAAGTGGGAGCGCCCGGTTCCTGCCTCACAGGTCTTCCCCCGCTTTGCCCGCCGCCTCGATCTAGCGGTCGAAGCGCTCGATCTGCCCCGCCTGGCCGAACGCTCGGACGCCGTCTTTCTGGCCCTGCCGCACGGCAAGGCGACGGAGCTGGTGCCGTCGCTGCTGGCCGCCGGCAAGCGGATCGTGGACCTCAGCGGCGACTTCCGGCTGCGCGACCCCACCCTGTACCCGCAGTGGTACCAGTTCACCCATGCCCACCCCGAGCTGCTGACGGACGGCCGGGTGGCCTACGGCCTGACCGAATTCCACCGCCAGGAGATCGCCGCAGCGCGGCTCGTGGCCAACCCCGGCTGCTACGCGACCAGCGTGCTGCTGGGCGTGCTGCCGCTGTTTCGCGCCAAGCTGCTCGAGGAGGCCCAGATCATCGTGGACGCGAAGTCGGGCCTGAGCGGCGCCGGGCGCAAGGCGGATGAAACGCTGCTGTTTACCGAGATGACCGAGAACCTGCGCGCCTACAAGGTCAACGAGCACCAGCACATGCCGGAGATCCTCCAGGACATCGAGCGCCTCACAGGCCAGCAAGCCAGCCTGACGTTCGTGCCGCAGGTCATTCCGGTCAGCCGCGGCTTGATCTCGACCATCTATGTCAAGACGCGCCGCTCGCCCGAGGAGGTGGCCGCGGCCTTCGAGGCCTGCTATCCGCCGGCGCAAGCCCCCTTCGTGCGGGTGCGCCGGGGCAGCCTGCCGCAGCTCAAGGATGTGGTGGGCACGAACTATTGCGACATCGGCATCGCGGCGCATCCGGCCGGGGGGGTCATGGTCATCGGCAGCGCGCTGGATAATCTGACCAAGGGGGCGGCAGGGCAGGCGATCCAGAACTTCAACCTCATGCATGGGTTCTCCGAGACGGCGGGGTTGCGCTGATCATGCGCTGGATCGCGGGCGGGGTGGTGGCCCCGCAGGGCTTCCGGGCCGGCGGCGTCAGCGCCGGGATCAAACCCAGCCGCAAGCCGGACCTGGCCTTGGTGGCCGCCGATGCGCCATGCAGCGCGGCCGCGGTCTTCACGACCAACCGGGTGCAGGCGGCCCCGGTGCGCATCAGCAAGCAGCGCGTCCGCAGCGGGCGCGCGCAGGCGGTGCTGATCAACAGCGGCTGCGCCAACTGCCTGACCGGCCAAGCCGGCATGCGTGATGCGCTGGCACTCGGCCGCGAGACGGCCCAAGCACTTGGGATCGCCCCGCGCCATGTCCTGCTGGGTTCGACCGGCCTCATCGGCCGCCGGCTGCCGGTCGCCAAAATGCGCCGGGTCATCCCGGCGCTGGCGGACGGCTTAAGCCGGGCGAGCCACCGGGCGGCGGCGCAAGCGATCCTGACCACCGACCTGGCGCCCAAGGAGGCGGCGGTGCAGGGGCGCATCGGCGGACGGCGCTGCCGCGTGGGCGGCATGGCGAAGGGATCCGGCATGATCGCCCCTTCGATGGCCACGATGCTGGCGGTGGTCACGACCGATGCGAAGATCGAGCCGGGATTGCTGCGCGCGCTGCTGCGCCACGCTTGCAATCGGACCTTCAACCGCATCAGCGTGGACGGCGACATGAGCACCAACGACACGGTCTTCGCGCTAGCCAGCGGGCGAAGCGGCGCGGCCGTGCGCCGCGGCACTGCTGCCGCCCGCGAGTTCGCCGGCTTGCTGCTGGCGGTCGCCGAGAAGCTGGCCCTGCTCCTGGTGGAAGACGGGGAAGGGGCGTCGCGGGTCATGGAGGTGCGCGTCACCGGTGCAAGCAGCGCCGGGGAGGCGCTGGCTTGCGCGCGCCAGGTGGCCTGCTCGCCGCTGGTCAAGACGATGCTGGCGGGCGCGGATCCCAACGTCGGGCGCATCGCCGGGGCGGTCGGCGCCTCGCCGGCGCGCTTCGACCCGGCGCGGCTGGACATCGCCATCAACGGCCGGGCGGTCGTGCGCCGCGGCGCGCCGGTGCCGCTCGGCGCGGCGGCCGGCCGCTCGCTGCTGGACCGCTCCTTCGTGGCCGTGCGGATTGACCTGCACGCCGGGCGCTGCGAGGAGCGCATGTGGACGTGCGACCTGACTGAGGATTACGTGCGCATCAACGCGCGCTATACGACCTAGCATGGAAGACTCGATTCGCAAGGCGGACATCCTGATCGAGGCGCAGCCGTACATCCAGGCCTTCCGCGGCAAGGTGGTGGTGGCCAAGTACGGCGGCAGCGCCATTGACAATCCCGGGGCGCTGCGCAGCATCCTGCAGGACCTGATCTTCCTCAGTGCCGTGGGCATCCGGGCGGTCTTGGTGCACGGCGGCGGGCCGAGCATCACGCGACGGCTCGCCCAAGCGGGCAAGGGCACGCAGTTCATTGACGGGATGCGCGTGACCGACCGGGCGACCATGCGCATCGTCAAGGAGTCGCTCGAGGAGGTCAACGCGCGCCTGGTGCGCGAGGTCGAGGCGCTCGGCGGCCATGCAAAAGGGCTGGCCTCGCGCCAGGGGGTGCTGACGGTGGAGCCGCACCCGCGCAGCGCGCAGCTGGGCTACGTCGGTTCGGTGACCACGGTCAAGCCCGGGCCCATCCGGCAGGCGTTCCTGCGCCACGGCATCCCGGTCATCTGCCCGCTCGGCGTGCGGGCCGGGGCCGGGGAGCTCTACAACGTCAACGCGGACAGCGCGGCGTGCGAGGTGGCCGCGCACCTGAAAGCCGAGAAGCTGGTGCTGCTGACGAACGTGCGCGGCATCCTGCGCCAGCCCGGCGACGCGGGATCGCTGATCTCGCACCTGTCGGTGGCGCAAGCGGGCCTGCTCATCGAGCGCAACGTCGTGCAGGAGGGGATGATCCCCAAGATCGAGGCCTGCGTGGAGGCGTTGCGCCGCGGCGTGAAGAAGACGCACATCATTGACGCGGCCGTTCCGCATGCGCTGCTGCTGGAGATTTTCACGAAGAAAGGCATCGGCACGGAGATCGTGCGCTAGGATGACTGCCACAGAGGATGTGATCAACCAGTACGAGCGGTACGTGATGAACACCTACGTGCGCAATCCGCTGGTGATCACCAAGGCCAAGGGTAGCCGGGTCTGGGACGTGGACGGCCATGAGTACCTGGACCTGTTTCCGGGCTGGGGGGTCAGCGGCCTGGGGCACAACCACCCCTGGGTGACGAACGCCCTGCGCGGCCAGACGCGGCGCGTGCTCCATGTGCCGAACAACTACTACCACCCCCTGCAGTGGCGGGCGGCCCAGCAGCTGGTCAAGGCCTCGTTCGAGGGCAAGGTCTTCTTCTGCAACAGCGGGGCCGAGGCGGTGGAGACCGCCATCAAGCTCGCGCACCGCTGGGGCCAGTCTGGCCCCGCCTCCAGCGGGGCGGGCAGCCGCCATGAGATCATCGCCATGGAGCAGTCATTCCACGGCCGCACGATGGGGGCGTTGAGCGCGACCGGGCAGACCAAGTACCAGCAGGGGTTCGAGCCGCTGGTGCCGGGGTTTGTGCGGGCGCGGTTCAACGACCTGGCGTCCGTGCAGCGCGCCGTCACGCCGAAGACCGCGGCCATCCTGGTCGAGCCGATCCAGGGCGAGGGCGGGGTGTGGGTGGGGACCGACGCATTCATCACCGGCATCCGGCGGCTCTGCGACGAGCATCGGCTGCTCTTCATCGCCGATGAGGTGCAGAGCGGCATGGGGCGCACCGGCCGGTGGTTCGCCTACCAGCAGTACGGGGTCGTGCCGGACGTGCTGCTGCTCGCCAAGTCGCTGGCCGGCGGGTTTCCGATGGGGGCGGTAGTGGCGCGGCCCGAGGTGGCGGACCTCTTCACGCCGGGCACGCATGCGACCACCTTCGGCGGCAGCCCGCTGGGCTGCGCCGCGATCCTGGCCGTGTTCGAGGCGGTCGAGAAGCAGAAACTGATGGCGCGGGTGAATCAGCTCAGCCCGTATCTGATGCGGCGTCTGCGGGAGCTGCAGGCGGCGGTGCCGATCATCCGCGAGGTGCGGGGACAGGGCTTCATGGTGGGCATCGAGCTGGGCGTAGACGGCCGGCCGATCGTGGCGGCCTGCCGGCAGCGCGGACTGCTGATCAACTGCACGCAGGAGCGCATCCTGCGCCTGCTGCCGGCGATGACCATCACGAAGACGGAGCTGAACAAGGCCCTGACAATTTTAACCGAGGTGCTGACGCACCGGCCGGCCGAGACCCCATGAAACGACTGCGGCATTTCTTGACGGTCACCGATGTCAGCGACTCCCAGCTGCGACAGCTGCTGCAGGAGGCCGCCAAGGCCAAGCGGCAGCGCCGGTATCGGCCTTTGGCGCTGAGTGGCAAGGTGGTGGCGCTGGTGTTCCAGAAGCCTTCGATGCGCACGCGCGTGGCCTTCGAGGTGGCGGTGCTGCAGCTCGGCGGCTCGGTCATCTACCTGGGCCAGGACGACATCCAGCTCGGCCAGCGCGAGCCGATCAAGGACGTGGCGCGGGTGCTCTCGCGCTACGTGGATGCGATCGTGGCCCGGACCTTTTCGCACGAGGACGTGGAAACGTTCGCCGCGCACTCGCGGGTGCCGGTCATCAACGGCCTGTCGGACCTGTGGCACCCGTGCCAGGCGCTGGCCGACCTGCTGACGCTGCAGGAGTACTTCGGCCGGCTGCGCGGCCTGCGGGTCGCCTACGTCGGGGACGGCAACAACGTCCTGCATTCGCTGCTGGACGGCTGCGCGATGCTCGGGGTCCATGTGTCGGTGGCCACCCCGCCGCGCTACCGGCCCGATGCGCGGATCTGGGCTGCGGCCTCGCGCCGCGCCAAACCACATGGCGCGCGGCTGGCCTGGTGCGCCGACCCGCGGCAGGCGGTGCGGGGCGCCGACGTCCTCTATACTGATGTCTGGGTCAGCATGGGGCAGGAGCGGCAGCGCGCCACGCGGCTGAAGCTCTTTCGGCCCTACCAGGTCAACCAGGCGTTGCTGCGCCTGGCCAAGCCGGGCTGCCGGGTCATGCACTGCCTGCCCGCGCACCGGGGTGAAGAGATCACGCAGGACGTGCTGGAAGGGCCGCGCTCGTTGGTGATTGATCAAGCGGAAAACCGGCTGCACGCCCAAAAAGCACTGTTAGCGTTCTTACTCGGCTGGAGGCTGGAGGCTGGAGGCTCTAGGCAATGAAAAAAACAGTTGTCCTGGCATATTCAGGTGGCCTTGATACCTCGGTGTGCGTGAAATGGCTGGCCGAGCGCGGCTGGCGGGTCATCGCCTTCATGGCCGACGTGGGGCAGGGCGATCCCTCGGCCGAGGCCGTGGCGCGGGCCAAGGTGGCGGGGGCGGCGAAGGTCGTCATCCGGGACCTGCGCAAAGAGTTCCTGGTTGACTACTGCTTCCCGGCGCTGAAGGCCCACGCGGTCTACGAGGGCAAGTACCTGCTGGCCACGGCGCTCTCGCGGCCGCTCATCGCCAAGCATCTGGTGGAGGTCGCGCATGCGATGCGCGCCAAGGCGATCGCGCACGGCTGCACCGGCAAAGGCAACGACCAGGTGCGCTTCGAGCTGACCGCGCGGATCCTGGACCCGCGCCTGCAGATCATCGCACCGGTCCGGGAATGGTCCTTCCGGTCCCGGGAAGAGGAGATGGACTACGCCAAGCGCCACGGCATTCCGGTGCCGGTGACCAAGTACCGCCCGTACAGCATTGACCAGAACCTGTGGGGCACGAGCATCGAGGCCGGGGCGTTGGAGAACCCCTGGGCCGAGCCGCCGGCGGACACCTTTCGCTCGATCCGTCCGCCAGGGCGGACCGCGGCGCGTCCGGCGTACGTGACCATCGGGTTGACGCGGGGCGTGCCCACGCAGCTCAACGGGCGGGCGGCGCTTCCGATCGCGCTCGTGCAGCGGCTCAACGCGCTGGGCGCGGCGTACGGCGTGGGCCGCGCGGACATCATCGAGAGCCGGGTCGTGGGGATCAAGTCGCGCGAGGTCTATGAGGCGCCGGCCGGCACGATCCTGCTGGAGGCGCACCAGGACCTGGAGCGGATGGTGCTGGACCGCGAGCTGCTGCATCTCAAGCAGCGCCTGGCCGGGACATACGCGGAGCTGATTTACGGCGGGCTGTGGGAGACGCCGATGAAGGCCGCGCTGGACGCCTTTGTGGACGTGACGCAGCGGCATGTGACCGGCGCGGTGCGGGTGAAGCTCTGCAAAGGGACCTGCCAGGTGGTGGGCCGGCGCTCGCCGCACAGCCTCTACCGGCAGCGCCTGGCGACGTATTCAGCCAGGGACCAATTTGATCAGTGCGCCGCGGAAGGGTTCATCAAGCTGACAGGGCTTCCCTATGAACGCTGCTGAAGGCTCAAGGCTCAAGGCTCAAGGGGCGGTTGTCGCCTTCAGCCTTCAGCCTGGAGCCTCGAGCCAGAGGTCGGGATGAAGCACAAATTGTGGGGAGGTCGTTTTACGAAGCGGACCGATCCGCTGGTTGAACGGTTCACATCCAGCATCGGCGTGGACCACCGCCTGGCCCGCTACGACGTGATCGGCTCGATCGCGCATGCGAAGATGCTCGGCCGCTGCCGGATCATCCCGTCGGCCGAGAGCCGGCGCATGGTCCGGGGCCTGGAGCGGCTGCTGGCCGCGATGCGGCAGGGCCGGTGGAAGGTCAACCCGTCGGCCGAGGACATCCACACCCAGGTCCAGCAGGGCCTGGAGCGGCTGATCGGGCCGGTCGCCCGGAAACTGCAGACCGCCCGCAGCCGCAACGACCAGGTGAGCCTTGACCTGCGCCTCTACTGCCGCGACGCCGTGGCGGATCTCTCGCGCGAGATCCGCGCGTTGCAGCACGCCCTGGTCCAGCTGGCGAGCCGCTATCGGAGCGTGGTGATCCCGGGGTACACCCACCTGCAGCGCGCGCAGCCGATCTTGCTGGCGCACCATCTGCTGGCCTACGTCGAGATGCTGGAGCGCGACAGCCGGCGGCTGGCGGACGCTAAGGCGCGCATCAACGTGCTGCCGCTGGGGGCAGGAGCCCTGGCCGGCACGTCGCTGCCGATTGACCGGCGCTACGTCGCGCGGCTGCTCGGCTTCCCGGCGGTCGCAGACAACAGCATGGATGCGGTGTCGGACCGGGACTTCGCGCTGGAGCTCATCGGGGTGCTGGCCGGGCTGGGCATCCACCTCTCGCGGTTCGCGGAAGACGCCATTCTCTGGACGAGCGAGGAATTCGGCCTGCTCGCGCTCGATGACGCGTTCGCGACCGGCTCGAGCCTGATGCCGCAGAAAAAGAACCCCGACGTGCTGGAGCTCATCCGGGGCCAGGCCGGCGTGATCATCGGGCACCTCACCGGGTTTTTGACGGTGATGAAGGGTCTGCCCATGTCGTATAATCGAGATCTCCAGTGGGATAAGCGCTTCGTCTTTGAATCGGTGGACGCCAGCCGCCAGGCGCTGGCGGTGCTCGCAGGGTTGCTGCGCCGTGTGCGCGTGCGGACCGAGCGCGCCGAGGCGCTGGTGGCGAGCGACGCGCTGTGCGCGACCGACCTGGCCGAGCACCTCGTCGGACGGGGGATGGCGTTCCGGGACGCCCATGAGGTGGTGGGGCGGGCGGTGGCCCTGGCCCAGCGGCAGGGCAAGAGCCTGCGCCAGCTCGGCCTGCCGGCGCTGCGGCGCCTCTCATCCCGCTTCGACGCCGGGGCCTTGAAAGTGCTGGACCCGCGCCGCTCCGTGGCGCGCAAACGCAGCCTGGGCAGCACCAACCCGGCGCAGGTCGCCCGGGCGCTGGCGCGCTGGAGGGCGCGGTTGCGCTGAATCGCATGTACTATCCGCATGATTTCGCCATGAGACGCGGCCAGCTCCATTGCGAGCAGGTGCCGGTGCGGCGCATCGCCGAGGCGGTGGGCACGCCGGTCTACGTCTACAGCCGCAAGACGCTGGTGGAGCACTACCGCAAGCTGCGCGACGCCTTCGCGCGGCTGCGGCCGCTGATCTGTTTTTCGGTGAAGGCCAACGGCAACCTGGCCATCCTGCGGCTGCTCGTGCGGCAGGGGGCCGGGCTGGACATCGTCTCGGGCGGAGAGCTCTACAAAGCGCTGCGGGTCGGCTGCCCGGCGTCGCGGATCGTCTATGCCAGCGTGGGCAAGTCCGCCCAGGAGATCCGCGCCGCACTTCGCGCCGGCATCTTCTGCTTCAACGTCGAGTCGGCGGCGGAGCTGGACGCCATTGACACGATCGCGCGGCGGCTGGGTGTGGTGGCGCGGGTGGCGCTGCGCATCAACCCGGACGTCAAAGCCCGCACGCACCGCTACATCACGACCGGGGTGGCCGAGAGCAAATTCGGGATTGACCCGGCGACCGCCGCGGGCCTCCTGCGCCGCCACCGGGCGTTTCCCGGCGCGCGCATGATCGGCCTGCACCTGCACATCGGCTCGCAGATCAGCGAGGCGCGGCCGTTCGTGCAGGCCATCCGCCGCGCCGGCGAGGTGCTGCGCCAGGGCCGTCGCTTCGGGGCACCCCTGGAATGGATGAACCTCGGCGGCGGCTTAGGGATCATCTACCGGGACGAGCGGCCGCAGACCCCCAAGGCGTTCGCCGCGGCGGTCGTGCCGCTGCTCTTGGCGCTGAAGGTGCGGCTCATCCTGGAGCCGGGCCGGTTCATCGTCGGCAACGCCGGCATCCTGGTGACGCGCGTGTTGTACGTGAAAGGGGCGCGGTCGCGCGCCTTCGCCGTCGTGGATGCCGGGATGAACGACTTGATCCGCCCCGCGCTGTACGGCGCGTACCATGAAGTCGCCCCGCTCAAGCAGAACGGGCA
>JACQRG010000015.1 GCA_016206565.1 Candidatus Omnitrophota bacterium
GAGAGGCGCAGCCGCTTGGAGCGCGGCTGCACCACCGGCACGACCACACGCTTGCCCTTCGAAAGCATCTCCTCGATCATCCGCCACGTCTGCACTTCATATGGCAGGGCCACGTAACAACAGATGGTTGTGGCCCGCCGGACGGCCGTCAGACGAAACACCTTCCGCCGAATCGTGTCACTCCTTCGACGCCGTTCGTCCTCCCGTTGTTGTTTCAAGAGACGAAACAACCGTTTCCGTAACTGCGCCTTCGTCATGCCCCCTAAATGTGGAACACGTACCGGTGCTCAAGCGGATCCACCGTCGCGCCGACCTCGTCGCAGAGGTCACGCAGCGTCACCCCGTCCAACGAGTGCGCGAGGCGCTCGTGCACGCAGCGCCAGACCGCGTGCGCGATCTGCTGGCTGCGGCGCTGCCCCTCGCGCGGTTTGCCATTCGTCTTGCCCGTCTTGCCGTTCGCCATGCCGTCCCAGCCGTCCAGCACGCGCACGACCTGCGCCATCGTGATGCGCTGCGGGTCTTTCGCCAGGACGTACCCCCCACGGGGGCCGCGCACGCTGGTGACCAGCCCTTCCCGCTTGAGCCGATGGAGGAGCTGCTCTAAGTACGCGACCGAGAGGCCCTGGCGCCTGGCGATGAGCGAGGCCGAAACCGGGTCTTTGCCGGAGACCAGCCCCAGCTCCACCAGCGCGCGCATGCCGTACGTGGACCGCGTGGAGAGCTTCATGATGTTTCTAGTGTAATATACCCTACCAATCCTGTCAAGAATTAAACTGCCAGCGCCTCAAGGAAGGTGTTCATGAACGCCGGCAGGTCGTCGGGCTTGCGCGAGGTGATGAGGTTGCCGTCGCGCACCACCTCGCGGTCTACAAACGTCGCCCCGGCATTGACCACGTCATCCTTGATGGCCGAGAAGCAGGTGACGGTCTTGCCGCGCAGGACGTCGGCCGAGACCAGCACCCAGCCGGCATGGCAAATGGCGCCGAGGAGCTTGCCCTGCGCGTGCGCCTCCTTGACCAGGCGGATCACCGCGGGAAACCGGCGCAGGATGTCCGGCGCGTAGCCGCCCGGCACGATCAGGCCGTCGAACTCGTTCGCCGACACCTGCTCGGCCGCGACATCCGGTTTGATGGGATACCCGTACTTACTCTTATATTCGGCCTTGCCGGTGCCGACGATCGCGACCTCGACGCCGGCTTCCTTGAGCCGGTAGTAGGGGTACCAGACTTCCTGGTCCTGGTACAGGTCCTCGACCAGGATGGCGATTCGTTTGCCTTGCCGCGGCATCACCGTCTCCCCGCGCCTACACGATCCACAAGGCGAGCTTCGTCACCGACCAGGCGATGACGCCGCAGACCGGGAACGTGAGCACCCAGGCCACCACGATGTTGCGGGACACGCCCCAGCGCACCGCCGAGAAGCGCCGGGTCGCCCCAACGCCCATGATGGTCGTATTGATGGTGTGCGTGGTGCTCAGCGGAATCCCGAAGTGCGAGGCCAGCACGATGGTGGCTGCCGCGCTGGTCTCCGCGGCGAAGCCGTGCACCGGCTCCAGCTTGGTCATCCGCAGGCCCATCGTGCGCACGATGCGCCAGCCGCCCACGGCCGTGCCCACCCCCATGACGACGGCGCACAGCAGGATCACCCAGGGGCTGACGTGGAACTCCGGGATGATGCCGCCCAAGAGCAGCACCAGCGTGAAGGCGCCGATGAACTTCTGGCCGTCAATGGAGCCGTGGCTGAAGGCCATTAATCCGGCGGAGAGCACCTGCAGCTTGCCGAAATGCCGGCGGATCATGAACGGATGCGCCTTGGCGAACATCCAGTAAAGCGCGGTCATGAGCAGCAGGCCGCCGAAGAATCCCAGGAACGTCGAAAACGCCAGCCCGATGAGCACCTTCTGCCAGCCGGCCCAGAGCAGCACCTGCGGGCCGGCCGTGGCCAGCCCGGCGCCGGTCAAGCCCGCGATGAGGCCGTGCGATTCGCTCGTCGGCAGGCCGTAGTACCAGGCCACCGTGCTCCAGATGACGATCCCCACCATCGCAGCGCCCACCGTGTAGACGTTGATGATCTCCGGGCGGACGATCCCCTTGCCGATGGTGGCGGCGACGGCCGTGCCGGAGAGCGCCCCGACGGCGTTGAGGATGCTGGCCAGGATCAGCGCCTTGGCCGGGGAAAGCACGCGGGTGGAGACCACCGTGGCGATCGCGTTCGGCGCGTCGGTCCAGCCGTTGACGAACTCGGCGGCCAGGACGAGCAGCAGCACGCCGATGATGACCGGGGTCCACATGACGGGCGCGTCAGGAGTTCTTCAGCACGATGGCCTCGACGGTATTCGCGATGTCCTCGCACTTATCCGTCGCTTCCTCGAGCACCTCGTACAGGCCCCGCCACTTGATGACCGTGATGGGATCCGGAGTGCCGTTGAAGAGCCCGGCGATGGCGTCGCGCAGCAGCCGGTCGCCGATGTTCTCCAGGCGGTTGATCTCGATGCAGTGCTCCATGATCTGCTCATGGCGCAGGTGGCGCAGCTTCGGCATCATCTTGTGCACCTCCTCCACCTGCTGCTGGATGACCTTGGCGATCTCGGCGGCCTCGGGCCTGATCGCCGCCACCTTGTAGAGAATGAACCGCTCGGTGGCGGCCTCCATCAGGTCCAGCACATCGTCTAAGTCGGTGCCGATGCGGTGCAGGTCTTCCCGGTCCAGCGGCGTGATGAAGGTGCGGTTGAGGCGCGCCATGATCTCGTGCGTGATCAGGTCGCCGTCGTGCTCCAGCCGCTCCAGCCGCTGGGCGGTGGGCGCGAGCGTCTCGACGCGGCTGGTGGCCTCCACCAGCACCGCGGCCGCCTCTCGCAGGATCGCCGATTGCTTTTCGAACAAGTCGTAGAACGATTCTTCCTTCGGAATCAAGCGAAACGCCATGCCCTGCCCTCCAACGTGGTTACGGGGTCAGCACCAACTTGCCGAACAGCTCGCGGCGCGCCATGCGCTCCTGCGCGGCGCGCGCCTCGCGCAATGGAAACACGGTGTCCACGACCGGCTGGAGCGTCCGGGAGCCGACGAGGGCGAGCAGCCCCTCGAGCTCGCGGCGCGTGCCCATCATCGAGCCGAGGATGGCCAGCTGCCGCGAAAAGACGTAGCGCAGGTCCAGCTCCACGCTCGGCCCGCTGGTGGCACCGCACATGACCAGCCGGCCCAGCTTCGCGAGGCAGCGCAGGCTGCCCGGGAAGGTCTGCGGCCCGACGTGCTCGAAGACCACATCCACGCCGCGGCCCCCGGTCAGCGCCTTGACGCGCTCCTCGAAGTCCTCCCGCTGATAGTTGATGGCCTCCTCCGCTCCGAGCGCCTTGGCCTTCGGCACTTTGGCATCCGAGCCGACGGTCGCGTACACCCTGGCATTGAGGTGCTTGGCGATCTGCACCGCGGCATGGCCGATGCCGCTGCCGGCGGCGTGGATGAGCACGGTCTCCCCGGCCTGCAGCTTGGCCCGGCCGACGAGCATGTGCCACGCGGTCAGGAACACCAGCGGGAACGCCGCGGCCTGCTCAACCGCGAGGCCCGCGGGCATCGGCAGCGCGTCGCCCGCCTTCGCGACGGTCAGCTCGGCATAGCCGCCGTCGGTCGCCGCGCCCCGGATGCCGTAGGAGACGCAGCAGTTGTCGTCGCCCCGCCGGCAGAACGCGCACGTACCACAGCTAAGGCCCGGGGCCAGGATGACGGGGTCCCCGGGTTTGAGCCCCGTCACGCCGGAGCCGAGCCGCTCCACCGTGCCGGCCATGTCGCAGCCCGAGATGTGGGGCAGCTGGATGCGGTAGGCCGGGATGCCCTGGCGAATCCACAGGTCCAGGTGATTGAGCGCGCAGGCCTTGACGCGCACCAGGATCTCGCCCGCGCCGGGTGTGGGATCCGGGACCTCGGCGTACTCCAGGACTTCAGGCCCGCCGTGCCGGCGGAAGACCACGGCTTTCATGCGGAACGGATCAGCTCAGGGCGTTGATGGTCGCTTCGAGGTCGTTCGTGCGCAGGACCAGGGCCCCTGCGCTGTGGGAGGGCGATCCGGTGCAGTACGCGTACTCGATGTTGATGCCGGCCTCGGCCAGCCGCTCGGCGATGCGCGCCACCGCGCCCAGCTCGTTGGACACGTCCATCATGATGACGTCACGGGTCTGCACCATCGCGTGCAGGCGGGCAAGCACCTCCTGGGCCTCGTTGGGCTTGTCCACGACCAGGCGCACCACGGCGTGGTCCACGGTATCGAGGATGGACATCGCCAGGATGTTGATGCGCTGCGCCGACAGGGCCTGGCAGGTGCGCGCCAGCGCACCCGGGCGGTTCTCCATGAAAATGGCCAGCTGCTTCTCGATCGTGATCATCCCACCACCCGCCGCTTAGCCTGGCCGCGCTTGAACCGCGCCCACGCCGACTCGGCCGCCCGCGCGGAGGCGTACCGTCCGCTGAAGCACGGCACCCCCTCCGCGGTCACCACCAGATGCCAGCGGCTCGGCCGCCGGGCGTCATGCTCAAGGTAGGCCAGGAAGCGGCGGCCGGCGGCCTCCCAGGGTGCCAAGGCTTTGCCCTGGCGCGGCGCCGGGCGCGAGCGGCCGGAATGCGTCGAGCGGATGAGCCATCGCCGCACCCAGACCGGAGGATCCACGAACTCGATGCCGGTGTCGAACAGGAAGGGGGGTGCGGTGCGCAGGTCCAGGCGCTGCGTGACCCAGGCCACCCGTCCCTCGCACTGGATGGAATGGGTGCGGCGCGGGTGCTGCGCCTCGGGTGAGAGTTGCAGGCGCACGAACGAGCGGACCTCCAGTGCCCGCTCGAGCCGAAGGCACAGGCCCCCCTCGCTGAGGTTGATGCCGTCCGGCGCGATCGACGCGGAGGGTTCGAGCAGCTGAATGCCGACCCGTTCAGGAAACGGGCTGCGCGCATGCTGGCGCCGTTCTAAGGTGGCTGCGGTGGTCATCGAAGGGTGGCTGTATTCATTGTAACGGCCTTTGCCGGCAGCCGCAAGCGGAACGACCTTAGCCGCGCCAAGCCGGCTCGCTCAGGTGCTCGCTCCGGGCGCTCGCCGGGCAGCGAAGCGGCCACCAACTCCGCGCCCGTCGGGGGCGCGATCGAACAGGTAGCCGCTGCTTCAGAGCGATTCGCTGCCGGCTCGCTGAGCTCGCAATTCGCTCGCCTGGCTTGCCGCGGCCAGCAGTACTCGAGGCTCCGGCGCAGCAACGCCCTGCCACCCGCCCTACGTTCGAGCGTAGGCGTAGAGGCCGCGGGCCCCCACGGCGAGCGAATATGCGGTTCAGCCCGGGGCGGCGCACTGGTTTCAGAGCACGGCCGCGCTATCTGACGAGCGCCCTTCGGCGCGAGGAGTTGCCGCGGCCGGTGCGCCGCCCCGCCGGGCGCCCGGAACCGCATCTGAGCGAGCCGGGTGGCCCGCGGCCCTGACAGAAGCCGCCCCAAGGAGGACATGTGGCCGCTCGTCTCCATGCTACAATGGGCGCATGGCCGTGCGAATCGCTCCGGTATCGGCGCGGATGCCCAGGATCCTGGCCGCACTGCAGCGCGCCTATCCGAAGGCGACGTGCACCCTGACGTACTCCACCCCGCTGGAGCTGCTCGTCGCGACCATCCTCTCGGCCCAGTGCACCGACGTCCTCGTCAATAAGGTGACGCCGGCGCTGTTCAAGAAATACCGCACGGCCAAGGCGTACGCGCTGGCCCCGCTGCCGCAGCTGGAGCGCGACCTCTCGCGGGTCAACTTCTACCGCAACAAGGCCAAGAGCATCCAGGGGGCCTGCCGCCTGCTCGCGGAGCGCTTCGGCGGGAAGGTGCCGGACCGGATGGAGGACCTGCTGCTGCTGCTGGGGGTGGCCCGCAAGACCGCCAACGTTGTGCTGGGCAACGCCTTCGAGGCGCCGGCAGGAGTCGTGGTGGACACGCACGTCATGCGCTTAAGCCAGCGCCTGGGCCTGACCGCGCAGACCGACCGCGACAAGATCGAGCGGGAGCTGATGGCGCTGGTGCCCAAGCCGCGTTGGACCCGCTTCGGCCACCAGATGATCGCGCATGGCCGCGCGGTCTGCACCGCCAAGCACCCCAAGTGCGCGGCCTGCCCGCTCGGCCC
>JACQRG010000014.1 GCA_016206565.1 Candidatus Omnitrophota bacterium
CCCAGGGGATGAAGGCCTCGCTGATCTCGCGCGAGGTGATCGCCGACTCCATCGAGCTCACCGGCATGGCGTACGCCTTCGACGCCGCGGTGGTGATCGTGGGTTGCGACAAGACGATCCCGGCGGGCGCGATGGCGCTCGCGCGGCTCAACCTCCCCGGCCTCGTGCTCTACTCGGGCTCGATCGCGCCCGGCGTGTGGGAGGGTCACGACGTCACGATCCAGGATGTCTTCGAGGGGGTGGGGGCGTGCGCAGCCGGCCGCATGAGCCTCAAGGATCTGCGGCGGCTCGAGGACCGGGCGTGTCCCGGCCCCGGGGCGTGCGGCGGGCAGTTCACCGCCAACACCATGGCGATGGCCATCGAGGTGCTCGGGCTCTCGCCCATGGGCAGTGCCAGCGTGCCGGCGATGGATCCGCTTAAGCGGGACGTAGCCTTCGACGCCGGCCGCCTGGTCATGCAGGCGCTGCGCAAGGGGCTGCGCCCCAGGCGGATCGTCACGCGCCAGGCGCTGGAGAACGCCATCGCGGCGGTGGCCGCGACCGGCGGGTCCACGAACAGCGTGCTGCACCTGCTGGCGATCGCGCGCGAAGCCGGCGTGCGGCTGACGATTGACGACTTTGACCGCATCAGCCGGCGCACGCCCCTGCTGGCGGACTTAAAGCCCTGGGGGCGGTTCGTCGCCACCGACCTGTACCACGCGGGCGGGATCGCGCTGGTGGCCAAGCGCCTCCTGGACGCCAAGCTCCTGCATCGCGCGGCCCTGACGATCACCGGCCGCACGATCGGCGAGGAGGCCCGGCGGGCCAAGGAGACCCCGCGCCAGCAGGTGGTGCGTCCGCTGGGCCGCCCGCTGCAGTCCAGCGGCGGGCTGGTCATCCTGCACGGCAACCTCGCCCCGGAAGGCTGCGTGGTGAAGATCACCGGCCATGAGCCGATGCGGTTCCGCGGCCCGGCCCGCGTGTTCAACTGCGAGGAAGACGCGTTCGCCGCGGTGCAGCGCCGGCGCATCAAGCCCGGCGATGTGGTGGTGGTGCGCTACGAGGGCCCCAAGGGCGGGCCGGGCATGCGCGAGATGCTCGGCGTCACCGCGGCAATCGTCGGCCAGGGGCTGGGCGAGAACGTGGCGCTGCTGACCGACGGCCGGTTCTCCGGCGCGACGCGCGGCCTGATGGCCGGCCACGTCTCACCGGAGGCGGCCCGCGGCGGGCTCATCGCGCTGCTGCGCGACGGCGATCTCGTGACCTTCGATGTGAAGGGGCGCCGCCTGGACGCGCAGCTGCCGGCGGCCGAGCTGCGCCGCCGCCTGGCGCGCTGGCGCGCGCCGAAGGCTCGCTTTGCCAGCGGGGTCATGGCCAAATACGCCCGGCTGGTTTCGAGCGCATCCGAAGGGGCGATCACCGGTTGAGTTATGTTTGCTGGGGTGGCGGAACTGGCAGACGCACTGGCTTGAGGGGCCAGCGGGGCAACCCATAAGGGTTCAAATCCCTTCCCCAGCACGTATTCTTTGCACGTATTTTTCATCCGCACGGTATCTTGACAATTCGTTCCATCCTTGTTAGGGTGAAACAGTTGCGGCGGATAGTGGCAGCAGGGGAGGTGCAGGCATGGACCCCTGCAAGGTTCGCGTGGTGACGACAAGCTTCTCACGGCATAATCCAAATGGCCCGACGTCTTCCCAAGGGGATCATCTCCTTGGGTTTTTTGTGGCCGCGGATGGCCAGCGCGAGGAGGGTATAGCGTGAGCCGCGTGCGCCGAGTGTTGGTGCTGTTGGCAGGCGTCGCCTTGGCCGGCCTCGCACTGATGGAAGATACGGGCCGGCGACGGGCCGAAGACCAGTTGGGTGCTGCGGTGGCGGCCCAGCAGCAATTGGAAGCGCGGTTTGAGCGCGCGCTGGCCAGCTATCAGGACCTGGGCCGCGCGCTGGCCCAGGAGCGATCGCTTGCGGCCCAGCTGACCGCCGACCTGGCCCGGCGCGGCAAGGAGCTGGATGAGGCGATGCTGCAGCTTGCCGACCAGTCGCGGGTCGCACGGGAGCTGCAGGGGCGGCTGGCCAACGTGCAGGCGCAGACCGAGCAGCTCCAGGGGGAATTGGCCTCCAGCCTGGACGCCCGCGCGTCGGCGGATGGCTCGACCGGCGACGGATCCGTTGAGCTGCAGCGCATCGTCGTGACGGACGGCCAGCAGAGCGGATTCAAGGGGCGCGTGGTCTCGGTGCACCCGGAATGGGATTTCATCGTGATTGACTTAGGATGGGATGCGGTGAAAATCGGCGAGACGATTTCGATTTACCGCAACGAGCAGCTGCTCGGCAAGGCGCGGATCGAACGCGTGCAAGAGGGCGTGTGCGCCGCCACGGTGCTGCCTGAGTGGAGCGCCGGCGCCATTCACGTCAACGACCTGGTGCGGGTCCTGTAACGAGCCATGAGCCTGCGCCGCGTTCGCCGTCCCGCCCGCGCCGCCGCGCTGTGCCTCGCGCTGGGGATCGCAGCACTCCTCGGCCGTCCCGCCGGCGCCGCCGAGACCGCGCCGTCCGGCTCGCCGGCGCCCGGCAAGACGGTCCTGGTGCTGAAGCTCGCCGCGAAGGAAGCGCTCGACATCCGCACGGCGTTTCAGGAGAATCCCCCGACGCTGTCGCTGGAGTTTCCCGCTCGCCGGGTGGTGGCGTCGCTGCCGGATCGCTCGGTGCTCGAACGCGGCATCATTCAGGAGATCGCCGCTCGCTACGACCCCTCCGAAAGCCGCAACGCAGCGCGGTTCCTTCAAGGGCTCGACATCCGGCTCACGGCGCCCTACGCCTATCAGGTGCGCTCCGAAGCCGGGCGGGTGATCGTGGAGATCACGCATCCGTCCGCGGCCGGACCGGAGGCATTTGAGGTGGGCCTCAGCGGCGGCACCATCATCCATTCGCTGCGGGCTCCCCCGATGAGCGACCGGTTCCGGGCGATGCAGGAGGCGATGGCCAAGGCCACCCCGAAGCCCTGGACCCTGCGCTGGTCCCGTTCCTCCGAGCCGGCCGCACCACGGCCGGCTCCGCAGCCGGCTGCGCGGCCCGCCGTGGCGGACCGGTCTCAGGAACGCGCCCTTGCCACCGCACCCGCCTCCGCGTCCTTCACCGCGCCATCACCTGCGCCGGCGCGTCAGGGGGAGGCGTGGACCATCCTGGGCTGGCTGGCGGTCGGCATGATCGGCGCCGGCATCTGGTGGCTCGCCGCGCGGTCACGGACCGGGCGCTGGGGCGGCCTGAAGCGGATCGCTGAGGAGGCAGGCGGCCGCGCGTCTTCCGCCATGGCGCTCATGGAGCAGCTCGTGTGGCAGGCGTGCGAGCCGCAAGGCTACCACCGGGTCAGGAGCGTGGAGCTGCAGCTGCCTGCCGGGACGCTCCGCATCATCGTGCGGGAGGGGGCGAAGGCCGGGCTGCTGTGCGTGGGCAACGGCCCCTTCTATGAGAAGCAAAGCATCGAGCGGTTCGTGGCGGCCCTCCATGCAGCCGATGTGGAGCGGGGATTCCTGGCGGCGTCAGGCGCCTTCACGGTGCCGGCGCAGCGATTGGCGAAGGACCACCAGGTGGCGCTGATCGGCCGCGCCGAGCTGGTGGAGCTGCTCAGCGCCGGCGCGACGAGCGAGTACGTGGCCAAGCAGCTCGAGTACCTGCAGGTGCGCCTGGACGAGGCCAAGGAAACGCTGCGCCAGTACGCCGGCGAGCTGGACACCCTGCGCCGGCAGCGCAACGAGGCCAGCTGGTACCTCGGCGAGGAGCGGGCGAGGAGCGGCAAGCTGGAGGCCGAGTTCGAGGCGCTGCGCCAGGAGCTGCGCTGGCAGCACGCGGATGTCCAGCGCTGGGAGCAGGAGGCCGTCGCGCTGCGCAAGCACTGGGAGGAGAGCGAGTGGTATTTGGGCGAGTCGAAGGCGCGGGTGGGTTTCCTGGACTCGCAGGTTGCCGCCCTCCAGGAGGCCGCCTCGCGCGCCGAGGTCGCCGAGCATGACCAGGAGGATTTGACGCAAGAGCTGGAGGATCAGCGGCTGCGCACCGCCGCGCTGGAAGCGCAGGTGCGCGGCCTGCAGCAGGCGCTGGCCAAGACCGAGTACGAAGCGCAGACCTGGAAGAGCGAGCTGGACGCGCTCAAGGGTCGGCTGGACGCGGCAGCCGAGTCAGACGAGCGGCGCCGGTTCTCGCGCCGCCAGATCCCCGAGGCGCTCGTGGAATTGAGCCAGGACGGACAGGAGCTCCTGTTCAAGGGGCCGCTGCGGGATCTGAGCGGCATGGGCATCGGGTTGGATTCCGAGCGCGAGATCCCCTCCCACACCGCGCTGCGCGCGCGCCTCCTCCTGCCAGGCTTCACGGAGCCGATCGAGTCCAAGGCGCGCGTCATCTGGCAGCGGATGGATGTGGGCACGACCCGCTACCAGAGCGGCTGCCGGTTGCTGGGACTCACCCCCACGGCGCGGCGCCGCATTGACGAGCTGGTGCAGCAGAGCCCTTCGTGAGCCGTCGCGCCGCAAAGAGCCATGCAAGAGCGACGGATCACGATTCGTCTTGAGCATCCCGCCCGGGCCCACTACTGCCCGGCCGACGACCTGCTGCCGCGCGACGGGCGGCTGGAGAACCTCAGCGAGCGCGGCGCCAAAGTCTGGGTGCATGAGGCCCATCGCCGCGGCGAGCGCATCACCATCACGTTTCCCCTCCAAGGCACCGACAGCCTGGTGACGGCCACCGGCACCGTGCACTGGTCCAGCAAGCGGCTCCTCGGGCGCCCCCGGCATGCCGTCGGCCTGGAATGGCGTTCGATGGATGAGCGCGCGCGGCAGCGCCTGCAGGAGTTCCTGGGCGGCGACCGCTGGCCCGGCGCGCCAGCGAAGCGCCGGCGCCGCACCGGCGTCATCGTCCTGGCCCTCGGCGCGGCCGTGGTGGGCCTGGGCGTCTCAGCCCGCTGGACCGCGGGCCTGATGGATCACAACCGGCGGCTCGGCGGCGCCGTCGAGCAGCGGAACATGGTCATCGGCACGCTCTCGCAGCGGGAGGAGGTCCTGCGCGCCGAGCTGGACATGGCCAAGGGACAGCTCGACGCGACCAGCCGGGAGATCGCGCAGCTTGATGGGCAGGCGCGCGAGCTCGAGACGCTGCTAGGAAGCCTGACCCAGGATGTGGGGCGCGTCCAGCGCTCGTATGCGCAGGCGCAGCAAGAGCGCCGCGCGCTGGCCGAGCAGCTCGTCGCGCTGGAGCGCAACCGGGCGGAGCTCATCCGGCGCCTGACCCTGGCCGAGGAATTGCGGCTGGCGGTGCGGGAAGCCATTGAGTCCCGGCAGGCCCTGCGCCAGGCCCCTGCGACGGCGCTCCGGGCACCTCCTCCCTGGCCGGGCAATTTCGGGTTTGTGATCCGCGACGGCCGTTCGACCATCCCGCCGTCAACGGCGGCCGACCCGCCTTCCTAACCCCCCCTACGGCGTCTTGCGCCGGTTGCGGACGTACAAGCTGCGGTCGAACTGTTTGGCGTAGGCCTTCAGCTCGGCCCCGATGGCCGCCACCTGGCCGGGGTGGGTCAGCGGCTGCTCCTCGTTCGTCACCAGCGCAATCGAGACGGACAGCAGGGGAGTCGCGACGAGCTTGCCCTGGCGGTCCAGGTGGAGCAGGTGGCCGCGCTGCCGGTCGGCCTCATCGTAGAGCGCGGGCACCATCGCGTCGAACTCCCGGATGATGGCCTCGCACAGCGGCCCCG
>JACQRG010000018.1 GCA_016206565.1 Candidatus Omnitrophota bacterium
CGCCCGACGATGAAATGGGTGCAGCCGTAGTTCTTGCGGATGAGCGCGTGGAAGACGGCCTCGCGCGGCCCGGCGTAGCGCATCGAGGCCGGGTTGACCGCCAGCACGACGCGGTCCTTCGGGAAGTAGCGCTCCAGGAGCACCTCGTAGCTCTTCATGCGCACCGCCGCCGGCACGTCGTCGCCCTTCGTTTCCCCCACGATGGGGTGCAGCAGCATCCCGTCGCAGATTTCCAGCGCGCATTTCTGCAGGTACTCGTGGGCGCGGTGAACCGGGTTGCGGGTCTGGAACGCCACCACGCGCCGCCAGCCCCGGTCGGCGAAGGCCTGCCGCGTCGCGGCCGGGTCCAGCCGGTAGGGCCCGAACGTCGTGTGCTTGGGCCGGTTGACCACGCTGAGCTTCCCGCCCAGGTACACCTCGCCGGCGGCCTGCAGCCGTGCGACCCCGGGATGCGAGGCGTCGGTCGTGCCGAAGACCTGCTGCGCCTCCACGGTCTTATCCGGCGTGTAGGTCTCTTCCAGGTGCAGGATGGCCACCGTGGCACCGCTGACGGTTAGCGCGACGTCGTCCGCGCAGGTCTTAGCCTGCTCCCGTGTCACGGCCAGCGTCACCGGGATGGTCCACACCAGCCCGCCCGCCAGCCGGCGCTGGCGCACGACCCCCTCGTAGTCCCGCTTGCCCAGGAAGCCTTGCAGGGGGCTAAAGCCCCCAATGGCGATCATCTCGATGTCGGAGAGGGCCCAGGCATCCAGCTCGATTGTGGGCAGGCCCGGGGCCTTCTGCAGCCAGGTCTCCCGCTCCCGGCCCTCGACGATGCGGTTGACAAGCGTCCCCCCATGGGGCGCGATGGTGGCGCTCATGCGTTCAGGCTCCTTTCCTGTTCGTGGTCTCGTTTGGCGGGTCCTGCCGCTGCGCCACCCCACGCCGTCCTCGCCCGGCGACTATCGCGCCGGTTCTGCGGGCGGCTGTGGGGGCCCCGGCTCCGCGTCACCCGCCAAACGGAGTCTAGTTGTTTACACAAGGTACCCAACAATGCCATATATGATAAATCTTGTCAATATAGAAATTCAGATGAAGGGCTTATATACTACTATATTACTAATACTTATGCCTTCGGGGCAGGCGTAGACGGGGAGGCTTTGGCGAGGTCGTCGAGGTGGGCAAGCCAGTCCTTGATCTTCTTCTCAAAGCCCAGGGAGGTGGGCTCATAGTAGCGGCGCGCGCCGCGAGCGGTGGGCAAGTACTCCTGGGCGACAAAGTGCTCCGGGGCCTCGTGCGCGTACTGGTAGCCGACGCCGCGCCCGAGCTTCTTGGCGCTGCGGTAGGAGGCGTCCTTCAGGTGCGCCGGCACCTCGAGCGTGCGCCCGGCCTCCACGTCCTTCAGGGCCTTCTCGATCCCCATGTAGGCCGCGTTGGACTTGGGCGCGCAGGCGATGTACACCGCGGCTTGTGCGAGCGGGATGCGGCCCTCGGGCAGCCCGACGAACTCCAGCGCCTGCTGCGCCGCGGTGGCCAGTATGAGCGCCTGCGGGTCGGCGTTGCCCACGTCCTCGGCCGCGCAGATGACCATGCGGCGCGCGATGAAGCGCGGGTCCTCCCCGGCGTAGAGCATTTTCGCCAGCCAGTAGAGCGTGGCGTCCGGGTCCGAACCGCGCATGGACTTGATGAACGCCGAGATCGTGTCATAGTGCGCGTCGTCCTGCTGGTCGTACACCACCGCCTTCTTCTGGATGGACTCCTCGGCGACGGTGCGCGTGACGTGCACGATCCCATCCGGCCCCTTGGGCGTCGTGAGCACGGCGACCTCCAGGGCGTTAAGCGCACGGCGCGCGTCGCCGTCGCAGACTTCGGCGAGGTGCGCGAGCGCCTCGGCATCCACCCTCGTGGAGATCGCGCCCAGGCCGCGCTCCTTGTCTGCCAGGGCCCGGCGCATAATCGCCAGGAGGGCGCCCTGGGCCAGCGGCTTGAGCTCGCAGACCAGCGAGCGCGACACCAGCGCCGGCAGGATGGCGAAAAACGGGTTGAACGTGGTGGCGCCGATCAGGACCGGATTGCCCTGCTCCACGTCGGGCATGAGCACGTCCTGCTGCGCTTTGTTGAACCGGTGGATCTCGTCAATGAACAGGATGGTGCGCCGGCCGTCGAGCCGCGCGCGTTCCTTCGCGCGGCGGATGGCGTCGCGCAACTCCGCCACGCCGGCGGCGGTCGCATTGAGCAGCTCGAAGTGGGCCTGGCTGAGGCTGGCGACCAGGTAGGCGAGCGCGGTCTTGCCGGTGCCGGGCGGGCCGTAGAGGATGAGCGAGGTAAGCCGGTTGGCCTCAATGGCGCGGCGCAGCAGCTTGCCCGGGCCGACCAGGTGCTCCTGGCCGAGGAACTCCTCCAGGGCGCGCGGCCGCATGCGCACCGCCAGCGGCTGCGGTACGGCCGCGCCCGTCTGGGAGGTCTCGAACAGGTCCGTCGTTGCCGAAGGCGGGGGTGCGGGTTGTCGAGGTCGCTTGGCCATTCAGGGGAGAAAAAAGAACCCCGCGGCTGCCGTGGACGTTCCGTCATGCTGAACCCAACTCAGCAAGTGGGTATCCTCTCCGGAGGCCTTGTGCGTCCCGTACGTGCCGGGCGACCACTAGCCAACGGAAGGCGGATTCC
>JACQRG010000017.1 GCA_016206565.1 Candidatus Omnitrophota bacterium
ACGACTTGCGTGCGCCAGGCGTTGAGGTCTTGCGGCGGACGCTCCAGGTCCAGCAGCCGCAGGATGGTGTCATCGAGCGTCTGCTTGTTGAAGAGCAGCGGCACCTCGTAGACGTCTTTCACGTCGAGCGCCTGGATCACCGCCTCCGGCTCGACGTTGCAGAACTGCGCGATCTTGTTGCGCACGCCTTCCGAAAACAGCGTCTCGGTGCGGCACAAGAGGATGTCGGCCTGCAGCCCGATCTCGCGCAGCTTGCCGACCGAGTGCTGCGTGGGCTTGGTCTTGAGCTCATCCGCCGCCTTGATGTACGGCACGAGGGTCAGGTGGACGTTGATGGCATTGCCCCGCCCCACTTCGTTGCGCAGCTGGCGGATCGCCTCGAGAAACGGCAGCCCCTCGATGTCGCCGACCGTGCCGCCGACCTCGACGATGATCACGTCCACGTCGTTGCCGGCGGCCAGTTTGGTGATGGAGCGCTTGATCTCATCGGTGACGTGCGGCACGACCTGCACCGTGGCCCCCAGGTAGTCGCCGCGGCGCTCCTTCGTGATGATCGAGTAGTAGATGCGCCCGGCGGTGACGTTGTTGTCCTTGGACATCGTCTGGCCGGTGAACCGCTCGTAGTGGCCCAAATCCAGGTCGGTTTCGGCCCCGTCCTCGGTGACGTAGACCTCGCCGTGCTGGTACGGGCTCATCGTGCCGGGGTCCACGTTGATGTAGGGGTCGAGCTTCTGCAGCGTGACCTTCAGGCCGCGGGATTTGAGCAGCAGCCCGATCGAGGCGCACGCGATCCCCTTGCCCAGGCTCGACACCACCCCGCCGGTCACGAAGATGTACTTAGCCATGGCGTCTCGTCCAGCGACAAGCGACAAGCGACCAGCAACACGGAATCATTTGAGCCTTCCACTTGTTGCCTGTTGCTTGTTGCTTGTTGCTGCAAGTAGCTTCTCTACCCGCTGTAAGTCTTCAGGGGTGTCCACCCCGACCGTATCGTGCGACGTTTCCAGCAGCTTGATGCGGTAGCCGTGCTCGAGCGCGCGCAGCTGCTCGAGCTGCTCGGCTTGCTCAAGCGGCGTGGGCTCGAAACTTGGCATCTGCAGCAGGAAATGCCGCTGGTAGCCGTAGAGCCCGATGTGCTTCCAGTACCGCGCCGGCTTGGCGCGCTCAAACGGAATCGCCGAGCGGGAAAAATACAGCGCAAATCCGTCGCCGTCCACGACGACCTTGACGACGTTCGGGTTGGCGACGTCCTCGGCGCGTGTGAGCTTCGTCATCAGCGAGGCCATCGGCACGGCCTGGTGGCGCTCCAGGAACTCCGCCACCTGGTCAATCATGTCCGGCCGCACCAGCGGCTCATCGCCCTGCACGTTGATGATCACGTCCGCCTTGCGCGCGCGGGCCACCTCGGCGGCCCGCTCGGTGCCGCTGCGCGCGGCGGGACTCGTCATGACCGCCGCGCCTCCAAAGCGCGCGACGGCGGCGACGATGCGCTCATCGTCGGTCGCCACCACCACTTCTTCGGCGCGCTTGGCCTGCTTGGCCTGCTCGTAGACGTGCTGGATCGTCGGCTTGCCGGCCAGGGGTGCCAGCGGCTTGCCGGGAAACCGCGTCGAGCCATATCGGGCCGGAATCACGACGAGCACACTCATCGTCTTGCGCTCACCGGACCGCGCTTGCGCGCCGGTGTGCCGCGGCGCGGCGCATCCGGATGTGCGCTCAGCTCTGCCGCCAATTCTTGCGGGCTCACCACGGCGACGCCCAGCTTGCCGACTACGAGACCGGCCGCGTGGTTGGCGACGCGCGCGGCCTGCTCCGGGCTGGCGCCACTGGCCAGTGCCAGCGTGAATGTCGCGATGACGGTATCCCCGGCGCCGGCGACATCGAAGACCTCTCGCGCCACCGTTGGAATCCTGACAGTGCGGCCGCCGCGTTCAAACAACCACATCCCGTCTTCACCGAGGGTGATCAGCGCGGCGTCGCAGCCCAGCCGCTTGAGCAGCTCCCGTCCGGCCCGCTGAACGTCCGCATCGCTCTTCAGTTCGCGGCCGATCGCCTCGCCGGCCTCGGCGCGGTTGGGGGTCAGCGCCGTCACGCCGCGGTACAGGTCGAAGTGCTCTTCTTTCGGGTCCACCGTGATGATCTTGCGCTTGGCCTTGGCGAGTGGAACCAGTGCTGCGAGCAGCTGGCGCGTGATGACACCCTTGCCGTAATCTTCGATGATGACCGCATCCACCTGCTCCAGGCGCGGGCGGATGAGCGCGAGGAGTTGCTCGATCATCCTGGATGGCAGCGGCTCCTGCGCCTCGCGGTCCACCCGCACAACCTGCTGATGGTGCGCGATCACGCGCGTCTTGACCGTCGTCGGGCGGCTCGTGCGCAGCACCGCGTCGGCGCCGATGCGCCGCTTGGCCAGCTCCTGCAGCAGCGCCTCGCCGAGGCGGTCCTGCCCCGCGATGCCGGCGACCGTCACCTGTCCGCCGAGGGCGGCGATGTTGTTGGCCACGTTGGCCGCCCCCCCGGGCATCACCGACTCGCGCTGCACCCACACGACCGGCACCGGGGCCTCCGGGCTGATGCGGCTGACCTTGCCCCAGATGAACTCATCGAGCATGAGGTCGCCCACGACCAGGATCTTCGTGCCGGCGAAGCGCGGCACAAACCCGTTGAGCATCTGCGACATCATAACTTCTCCACAAGAGCTCTGACGAGCAGCGGAATCATCAGCTCGTGGTGGCCGGTGATGTGGACGGCCCGCCCGCCCAGCAGCGTCGGGCGCTTGAGCACGTTCTCCGCAGGCCGGTAGTGCCGGATCATGTCGAAATCAAAGGTCGTCAGGTTCTTCACCGGATGCCCTAAGTTGCGCGCCATGGACACGGTTTTCAAAAACACCTCCGGCAGGATGACCGCCGAACCGAAGTTGCCGGCCACCCCGCCCTCGCCCAACCCTGCCACGACACCGGCCAGCGCGCGGAAATCCGCCAGCGAGGTCTTGCCGATGGCCGCCCCGTCCGCGCTGGACTGCTGGTGGATGATGTCGGTGCCGATGGCCACGTGCACGGTCGCCGGCACCCCCAGCTCGTCACAGGTCGCCAGGAGGCTCAGCTTTCGGTACGGCAGCCGGCGCTTGATGATCATCGCCCCCACCGACCGGCCCAGGCCCCAGCCTTTTCTCGCACCCTCCCGGATGGCCCCGTTGATCATCGCATGGGTCTCCTCGGCCATCCCGAAGGAGCCGTCGGCCAGCGCTGCGGCCACGTCCTCGGAGGTGGAGCCCATGAAGGCCAGCTCGAAGTCGTGGACGACGCCGGCCCCGTTCATGGCGATGGCCGTGACCACGCGCCGGCGCAGCAGGTCAATGAGCAAGGGGCTTAAGCCCACCTTCAGGACGTGGGCGCCGAACATGAACAGCACCGGCTTGCGGCGCTTGTGCGCCGCCACGATGGCCTCGACGACCGCATCGAACTCCTTGGCGGCCAGGATGTTAGGAAGCGAATCGAAAAACTGGCGGAAGGAGCCGCCCTTGCGGCATGGTCTCGCAAACTCCCCGAAATTGACCTTGCTTTTGCGAGAGCCGGCAGGATAGGTCTTGAGCTTGGCCACGTCGAGGACTGGCACCCCAAGATTCTAACAGAGGGGTCCCGATGTGTCAATTTCGAGGGCGGGAGAGGACGGTCACGGCGGCGTGGTAGACCTCCTCGGCGCTCAGCTCGGTGAGGCAGAGGAAGTTGATGTCGCACTCGTGGGCCAGGCAGGTCACGCAGCCGACTTCCTTGTGCAGGACGACGTGCCCAGGCCCCAGCGGCCCCCAGCGCGCCGGCGAGAGGCCGCGCTGGTTGCGGCCGAAGATGTCCACCACCGGGGTGCCCACCGCGGCGGCGATGTGCACCGGCCCGGAGTCGTTGGAGATCAGCAGCGCGCAGCGGCGCAGGAGTGCTGCCAGCTCGCCTAAGCCCAGGCGGCCGGCCAGGTTCACGACTGGCCGGCGCATGAGCTGGGCCACGGCCTTGGCATGGGGCGCGTCATCCGGCCCGGCGATGAGGCACACCAGCGCCTCCTGCTCGGCGATGAGCCGGTCCGCCACCTGGGCGAAGCGGTCGGCCAGCCAGCGCTTCGACACGCAGCTGGCGGACGGGTGGATGGCGACCAGCCGCCGGTGCGTCGCGACCCCGGCCTCGGCGAGCAGCCGCTCCACCGCCTCCTGCGCGCGCGGGGACACCGGCACCTGGGCCGCGGGCGGCTGCGGCGCAAGCCCCAAGGGCCGCAGCAGCTCCAGCGTATAGTCCGCCTCGTGCCGCTCGCCCTCCTGCTTGCGGTGCGGCAGCGCGTGCGTGAGCAGCCAGCCGCTCTTGCGCCGCCAGCCGATGCGCCGCGGAATGCCGGCCAGAAACGGGATCCAGTGCGAGCGGTTGCTCGGATGCAGGACCAAGGCGGTGTCGAAGCGGTGGCGCCGCAGCCCCAGCGCGAACCGGATGCTCGCCCAGGGATGGCGGTGGGCGCCCTCTTTCTCGTAGAAGATCACCTCATTGACCGCCGGATGGCCGTCAACCACCTCGCGGCAGGCCGGGCGCACCATCATGGCGATGAACGCCTGCGGATACGCCGCGCGCAACTGCGCGAGCACCGGGGTGGAGAGCACAACGTCGCCGATGCGGTCGAGGCGAATCACTAAAATGCGCTCGGGGCTCGGGGCTGAGGGCTCGGGATCTTGCCCAGAACCCTGAGCCCCGAACCAAGAGCTTGGCCTAGTCATGCTGACTGAGGAGCTGCTTGGCGGCCTGATAGACTTCCTCCGCGCCGATGAAGCGCATGCACTCGTGGTGGAAGCGGCACTGGGCCTGCTCGCACGGGCTGCAGAAGAGCCGGCGGCGCACCGTGCGGCTGGCCGGCGCGGTCGGGCCGTACTTCGCCGGGTCGGTGGGGCCGAAGAGGGCCAGCGTGGGCACGCCCAGGGCCGAGGCGAGGTGTAGCGAGGCGGAATCATTCGTGATCACCAGGCGGGCGCGGCGCATCAGCAGCCCGGCCTGCCGGATGGTCGTCAGCCCCAGCGCGCTGTGCGCCGGATGGCGCATCGCCTTCAGGACCTCGTCCACCACGGCGCGCTCCTCCGTCTCGCCGGAGAAGACGACCTGCATCCCCTCGGCTTCGATCAGCCGGTCGGCCACCGCGGCGAATCCCTGTGCGAGCCAGCGCTTGATGTGGCTGCGCGCCCCCGGGCAGATCACGGCATAGCGCGCCGCAGGGCCCAGGCGCCACCGCGCCAGGAGCTGCTCAACGTGCGCCGCGTCCTTCTGGGAGCACCACAGGCTCTCGTTCGCCAACCGCTCCAGCGCGCCGGCCGCTTGGGGGGCTTGCGCGCGCAGCTGCCAGCGGTGCCGTTCGCGCATGTGCGCGAGCGCGCGGGGCGGGCGGCGCAGGTAGCGCCAGCTCTGCAGCGGCTTGAGCAGCAGCGGATAGAGCGTATGGCGCAAATCCACCACGACGTGCGGATGGTAGCGCCAGAGGGCTAAGGCCAGCCGCAGGCGGCCGGCTGCCGAGTCGAAAGCGTCGGTATTGACGAGCGCATCAATGCGCGGATCGTCGTGGAAAAGTGCTGCCGCGCGCTGGCCGGCGACCAGTGTCAGGTGCGCGTCCGGAAAGGCGCCCGCGAGGGCGGCGAGCACGTCGGAGGCCAGGATCGCGTCGCCGATATTGGAGGGGCCGATCAGCAGCACCCGGCGGACCAATGCGGAGTGCGGGGTGCGGAGTGCGGAATTATCCCGCATTCCGAATTCCGCATTCCGCGCTGAGGAGTTTTCTCGCAGCTTCATACACTTCATCCACGGTGATCGCCTCCATGCCGGGATGGGGCGGCCGGTCGGGCTGGAAGCACGGCACCTGGGGGCAGCAGTCCGGATGGTGCAGGACCACGGTGCGCGCCGGATCGCCCAGCGGGCCGGTGAGCAGCGGCGACGTCGGGCCGTAGAGTGCGACGACCGGCCGGCGCATGGCCGCGGCCACGTGCATCACGCCGGTGTCGTTCGACACGACGAGGTGCGCTTGCTCCATCCGGGCGGCCACTTGCCGCAGGCCGGTGCGGCTCGACGAAACCGTGGCCGACGCGCGCATGTCCAGGTGGACCTGCTCGACCAGCGGGACATCCGCCGGCCCGCCGCTGAGCACGAGATGCGCCCGCAGGGCTTCCGCTAGCCGGTCGGCCAATTGCGCGAAGCGCTGCGGCGCCCAGCGCTTGTGCGGCCAGTTCGCGCCGGGATGCAGGACGACGATCGGCTGCCCGTCCAGCAGCCCCTGCCCCTCCAGCCAGCCGCGCGCCTCGCGCCGCTCCTCCTCGGCCACCGTGTACTCATAGGAGCCGGCGGACGGCGCGTTGACTCCGAGCGCTTGCAGCAGCGGCAGGTAGGTCCAGGCCTTGTGCTGCGGCGCCGTCGGGACCTGGACCGGGTGCGTCAGCAGCCAGCCGCTCTTGCGGTTGGCCGCCCCCACGCGCACCGGGATGCCGGCGAGTGCCAGCAGCAGCGAGCGCGAGAGGCTGCGCCGCAGGACGAACGCCACGTCGAAGCGCCGCTGCCGAAGTGCCTGCGCCAGGCGCGCCTGGCCGAGCGGCCCGCGATGGGCGCCTTGCTCATCGTAGTCGAGGATCTCATCCACCAGCGGCGAGTGCGCCAGCATCTCCCGGCACTGGGGCCAGCCCAGCGTCGCGATGGCCGCACCCCGCTGGTGCTCCCGCAGCGCACGCAGGAACGGCGTGGCAAAGAGCGTCTCGCCGTACCAGTTGGGCAGCACGACCAGGAGGCGGCTCATCTGGCAGGTGGGGGGATCATCGCTGGAGGAGCCGCAGCACCGCGGCCACCACCTCATCCACGCCGATGCGTTTCATGCAGGCGTGCGTGACCGTGCGGCAGCGCGGCGAGTAGCACGGGCTGCAGAACACGCGCTTGTAGAGCACCGCCCCGCGAAAGCGCGGCGGCAAATGCCGGGCCGGGTCGGTGGGGCCGAAGAGCGCGATCGCCGGCGTGCCGACGGCCGCGGCCAGATGCAGCGGCGAGGAATCCTGCGCGATGAAGACGGCGCAGCGCTTGATCAGGCACGCCAGCTCCATCACGCTCGTCTTGCCGACGGCCATCAGCGGTGCCATCTTCGTCCTGGCGCGCAGCCGCTCGCCCAACTCTGCTTCGTCCGGCCCGCCGGTGACGATGACCCGCACGCCGCGCGCGCCCAGCGCATCGCAGACCTGGGCCCACCGCTCCAGGTCCCATCGCTTGGTGCGCCAGCGCCCGCTGCCGCCGGGATGCACGCCCACCAGCGGCTCATCCGACCCGAGCAGCGCCCGCGGCAGCATGTCCGTCACGGCCTGGGCGTCCTGCTCGGAGGGCCACACCTCGAGCGCGTCGCCGTCGGTGCTCAGGCCGGCCTGGCGCAGCAGATAGTGCTGGTGGGCGACCGGGGCTAACACGACGCGCGGCAGCCGCACCCCGCGATTGAGCAGCCACCCGAACTTGCGCCGATACCCCGCCCGCACCGGGATGCCGGCGAGCCAGCTCATCAGGTGCGTGCGGCGGCTGTTCTGCAGGTCAAGCGACAGATCGAACGCTTCCTGGCGCAGCCGCCGCACGAAGCGCGCCGCCCCGCGCGCGCCGCGGTCCTTGCGCGCCGGGTCGTACAGGACGATGTCATCCAGGTGCGGGCAGCGGGCCACCACCTCGTGCGCTGCCCGTCCCACCACCAGGCTGATCCGCCCGTTCGGAAAATGATGGCGGACGGCGCGCAGGCTCGGGCTGGCCAGCACCACATCGCCCAGCGCGCCGAGCTTCCAGATGAGCACGCGCGGACGGTTCAGGCATTCGTCGTAGACCGCGAGCGTGTGCTCCACCATCCGGTCGAGGGGGTAGTCCGACTCCACGCGCCGGCGGGCGGCCTCAACACAGCGGGCGCGCAGCGGTGCGTCGTGGCAGAAGCGCGCGACGGCCCGCGCGAGCGCCTCGGGGTCGCTCGGGGGCACGAGCAGGCCGGTCTGCCCATCCTCGATGAGCTCCGAGAGCCCGCCCAGGCGCGAGGCGACCACGGGCCGGCCCACCGCCTGCGCCTCGACGACCCCTCGGCCGAAGGATTCCGGATACTGTGACGGCACCACGACGACATCCATTGAGGCGATGAGCTCCGGGATGTCGTAGCGCAGCCCGAGCCATTCCACGGCGTCCTGCAATCCCAGCGAGGCGGCCAGGTCGTCGAGCATCTCGCGCCGCGGCGAGTGCGGCGCATCGCCGGCCAGGCACAGGCGCACCGGCAGCCCCTGCCGGCGCAGGCGCGCGCACGCGTGCAGCGCCACCTCATGGCCCTTCAGGGGAGTCAATCGCCCGACCAGGCCGATGCGCCAGGGCCCGTCGTGGTCCGGCGGCGGCTGGAAGGCGAAGGCCTCCAGATCCACCCCCCGCGGGATGACGCGCAGCCGGTCGCGCCGCAGCCCGAACTGCTGGACCAGGTAGTCGCCGAGCGCGGCCGAGGGCGCGATGACCAGGCGGCCCCATACCATGACGCGCGAGAGCGGATGCGGCCGGTAGAAGCCGTGCGCGGTGGTCACGAACGGCCGCTGGGTCCGTCGGGCCGCCGCCCAGCCGATCCATGCCGGCGCGCGGGAGCGGGCATGCACCACGTCAATGTCCGTGTCCTGGATCAGGCGGCTCAGTGACGGCAGGCAGCGCCAGGCGGTGAGCGGAAATTTGTCATGCACCGGCAGCTGGTGGTGGGCCGCACCCAGGCGCGTCAGCGGCCCGACGAGTGGGCCGCCCGAGGAGACCACGCTGACGCGATGGCCCCGCTGGAGCAGGCCCTTCGTCAGATCCAGCACGCCCCGCTCGACCCCGCCGACGGTCAATGAAGGGAGCATCTGCAGCACGTGCATCAGAGCAGCTTCACCACGGCTTCGCGCACGACCGAAAAATCATCCAGGCGCTTGGGAGCCTGGCGCTCGGCTAAGGCGCGCCTAATACCGTGGCCCACCTCGGGCAGCGGATGCAGATGCACGTACCCCTGGGCCTTGAGCTGCTGCAGGAACCGCAGGTGCTTGGCGGTCGGGCCGCGATAGCCTTCCCGCAGCGGCGGTTCCACGGCGACGACCCGCCGGCCGCTCGCGCACGCCTCGGAGACCATGGAGACGCTCTCCCCGGTGACGACGGCCACATCCGCCAGCCCCAGCATCCCTTCCAGGGTGCCGTCAAGGGGATCCTGGCCGGCGAGCAGCAGCAGCCGGCAGCGCGGATGGCGGGAAAGCTTCTGCGCCAGCAGCCGCTCGACCCCGGGCGACGTGCGGCGGGAGCTGGTCACGACGCACCAGCCGTCCACCGCCTCGCAGGCCGCGAGCACCTGCGACATGAGCGATTCGACAAACGCTTCGCCCAGGCGGAACTCGGCCGTGTCGCCCCCGACGAACACGGCGATGGCCGGCCGCGGCTGGCCCGGCAGCGCCGGGGGGCGGAATTTCGGATGCGCCCGCAGCCCTTCGCCGGCGCGGCGCAGCGCCTCCTCGGGCATGCGCGCGATCGCGCCAGCGATCGAGACCAGATTGGGGCGCGGGGCCAAGCCGTCATGATAGGGCGCAATCACCAGGCTGAAGCGGCTCAGCGGCAGGGGCGTCGGGTTCATGATGACGACCGACTTGGCGCGATGCGCGCGCGCCCAGAGCAGGTTCACCGGCGCGACGGAGGACCCGCAGGAGACGAGGCAGTCCGCCGACCGCTTCAACAACTCCACCGCGCAGGAGGGCATCAGGCATCGGCTCAGGCAAGCCTCGGCCCCCAACGCACCGGGGGCGATCCGGCTCCATAGCAGTGCCAGCGCGCGCGCGACGCCGCTGCGGTAGCGGATCTCCACGACCCGATGCGTCACGTGCCCCGAGCGCTCCCGCATCGCCTCCACCACCGCCAGCGACTGCTTCAGGTGCCCGGCCTTGCCGTCGCTGAGCACCAGGACCCGCCGGGCGGGGGTGCGCTTCCAGCGGTTGTGCATCCAGAGCCACTGGTGCGGATCCTGCGTGATATGCTGGGCCAGCAGGTGCGCGAATCGGCCGATGGCCTCACGGAGGGCCTCCTCCTCCGGCAGATCCCAAGAGACCTCCAGCGGCGGCTCCACCACGATGCGGTGGAAGGGACCGCGCACGCGATGGATGAACGCGGGCACGATGAGGGCCCGCCGATGGCGGGCCAGCTTAAACGGGCCGGTGGCGAACTGGGCCGGCCGGCCGAAGAACTCCACGAACATCCCCTGCCGGCTGGCCTGATCGCCGATGATGCCGACCGGCTTGCGCAGCTCCAGGGCGGCGATGAGCCGCCGCATCGCCCCGCCCTTGTGGATGATCGTGCACCCCTTGGACTCCCGATAGGAGACGAGCAGGCGGTAGAGCCTCGGGAACTTCGCCTGCATCCGGGCCAGCGCCGTGATCGGATAGCCGAGCAGGGCGGCGGCGATGGAGGAGAACTCCCAGTTGCCGTAGTGGCCGGTCAGGAGGATGATCGGGCGGCCGGAGGTCACGGCGTCCTCAAAGATCCGCCGCCCCTCGATGCGGATGTAGCGGTCGAGGTACGCCCGGCCCATGACCGGCAAGCGCAACAGCTCCACCAGCGAGGCGCCGAATTGGCGGTAGCAGGCGCGGATGATGCGTCGGCCCTCGCGCGGGGTGAACTGGCCGTCGAAGGCGGCGCGCAGGTTCAGCACGCCGAGGCGCGCGCGCTTCGGCTGCGCTAAATACGCCAGGCCGCCCAGCCCCTGCCCCACCCAGACCGCCGCCTCGGGGGAGAGCCGACAGAACGCCCAGCTGGCCGCCTTAACGGCCGTGCAGCCCAGCCAGTCGAGCAGCGAGCGCATCGTGCCCCTCCAACAGCCGCATCTCCACGCCCAGCACCCACAGCGGCACCGGCGGGGGTGCTGCGCCTTGGCGGACGACCGCCTCGAGCCGCACCCAATCTTTCTGCGTCGTCACCACCGCCGCCGGCCGAGGCGCCACGATGCCCGCGCACAGCCGCGTCCAGTCTTGGGCGGTGTAGCGGTGGTGGTCCGGCAGGGCGCGATGCCAGCTCACCGTCGCGTGCAAGCGGCGGATGGTCGCCTCGAATCCGGACGGATCGCCGATGGAAGACACCAGGCCGACGCAAGCGCCCTCCAGGCGCGAGAGCTCCATGGGTGTTCCGCTGAAGGCATCGGTCAGGCCGGACGGCGCATGCCCGGCGCTGAGGATCAGCGCCTCCGGGGCCAAGGTGCGCAGCCGCTCGCCCAGCGCGCCGACCATCTCCAGGGCTTCGTCCGCCTTGGTGATGATGAGCACCTGCGCCCGCCGCAACGCCGCCAGGGGCTCGCGCATCGGACCGCGCGGCAGCAGCGGCCAGCCGCCGAAGGGCGTGCGGGCATGCACCAGCACGATGTCCAGGTCGCGGTGCAGCCGGCGGTGCTGGAACCCGTCGTCGAGCACGACGGTGTCGGCCGCGAACTCGCGGCAGGCGAGTTCGCCGTTGCGCGCGCGCCGGGCCCCGACGAGCACCGGCACGCCCGGCAACCGCCGGGCGAGCAGCTGCGGCTCATCCGCCATCCCGTCGAGCGCGGCGGACTGTCCGTTGACGGTCAAGCGCGCGCCGTCATGCCGCAGCCAGTACGGCGCGGACCGCCCGCCATAGCCGCGCGAAAGGATCGCCACGTGGCGGCCTTGGGTCTGCAGCATCCGGCTGACGAGCTCGACGCACGCCGTCTTGCCGGTCCCCCCCACGGTCAGGTTGCCGACGCTGATGACCCGGCACGGCAGCCGCGCCGGCTTCGCCCATTCGCAGGCGTAGGCCAGGTCGCGCGCGGCGACCGCCAGCCGATAGCCGCCGGCAGCGGCCCGAAGGACCGCGCAGGCCAGAGCGTCTAAGAGGGATGCGGGCCGTTCGCACGTGGCAAGACGCCACCACGCGTCGTGGAGAGCCTGCCACATGCTCTCTATTCTACGTGAAAACCGGGGCGCTTCACAGCAGGGGCTTTAGGGCCTCAAGGGTGCGCTGCGTCGCACCCTGGGAGCGCTCGGTCAGCTGCAAGGCGCGCTCGCCCATGGCGCGGGCGTCGGCGGGGCGCTCCAGCAGCTCGAGCAGGGCCGGGGCCAGCTCCTCGGCGCCGCGCAGCTGCCGGGCGGCGCGGTGGGCGAGCAGCTGCCGGGTGATGTCGGCGAAGTTGTGCATCGAGGGCCCGAACAGCACGGGCTTGCCCTGGCTGGCGGGCTCCAGGGGATTTTGCCCCCCGTGAGGAATCAGGCTGCCGCCCACGAAGGCGACGCTGGCCAGCGCATAGTACTGCGGCAGCTGGCCGAAGGCATCCACCAGCCCCACTTGCCACGGCGGCGCGCCGGCCGGCTGCGACAGGCGCGCCGACGAGAATCCCTGCTGGCGCACCAGGGCCTCCACTTCGTCCAGGCGCTCCAGGTGGCGGGGTGCCAGGATCAGGCGCACGGGCCGGCCGGCCTCGCGCAGCCGCTGGGCCGCCTCCAGCAGCGGCGCCTCTTCTCCGCGATGCGTGCTGCCAGCGACGATGAGCGTCTCGTAGCCGTCAAGGCCCAGGCGCGCGGCGGTCTCGCGCAGGGCCTGCGGCGAGGGGCGCACGCCAAGGCTGGCATCCCACTTCAGGCTCCCTACCACGAGGATGCGCCCCGGCTCGACACCCAGCTCGCGCAGCCGCCGGGCGTCCTCGTCGCTTTGCATCAGAAAGCGGTCCACCGCGCCCAGCGTGCCGGCCATCCACCGCTTCATGCATCGGTAGCGGCGGTGGGCGCGGGGGGAGATCCGGCCGTTGACGACCGCGATGGGCACGCCGCGGGCCTTGGTCAGGAGGATCGCCATCGGCCAGAGCTCCGACTCCATCAGCAGCAGGATGCGGGGGCGGATGGTTTCCAGGGCGCGCGCCACGCAGCCGCGCAGGTCGAGCGGAAAATAGAGCGGCGCCACCCCGGCCGATGCCCCGTACTGCTTGGCCGCGACGGCGTATCCTCCGGCGGTCACCGTGGAGAGCGCGATCGGCGCCTGAGGATAGGCTTGGCCCAGTGCCTGCACCAGGGGTGCCGCCGCGAGGACCTCGCCGACGCTGACCGCGTGCAGCCAGAGGGCCGGGCGGCCCGCGAGCCGCGCGCGCACCTCGGCGGGATACCGGCCCAGCCGCATGGCCCAGCCGCGGTGCGGCAGCCGGCGGCGCCACAGCGCCTTGGGCAGATACGCGAGGAAGCCCAGGACGAGCGCAAGTTCGTACAGGAACCACATCATCTCGCGCGGGGGTGGGCCTGGTCGTAGATCTTCTTGAGCCGCTGGGCCGTGACGTGCGTGTAAATCTGGGTCGTGGAGAGGCTCGCGTGGCCCAGCAGCTCCTGCACGCTGCGCAGGTCCGCGCCGTGCTCCAGCAGGTGCGTGGCGAAGCTGTGGCGCAGGCTGTGCGGGCTGATCGTCGCCGGCAGGCCGACCTGCCGGACGTAGCCGCGGATGAGGCGGTCCGCCTGGCGCACGGTCAGGCGCGTGAGCTTCTGGCTGATGAACAGCGCCCGGGGGCTGCGCAGGCGCGTGGCGGGGCGCTTGGCCAAGTAGCGTTGGATGGCCCGCAGCGCGGTGCGGCCGATGGGGCAGAGCCGCTCCTTCTTGCCCTTGCCCCGCACCACCACGCAGCCGGAGATGGCGTCCACCTCGTCGGTGTTCAGGCCCGTCAGCTCGCTGATGCGCATGCCGGTGGAGTAGAGCGTCTCCAGCAGGGCCCGGTCCCGCAGGCCGCGCCAGTGGCGGACCGGCGGCGCGTCGAGCAGCCGCTGGACCTGCGATTCATCCAGGAACATGGGCAGGCGCCGCTCCAGCCGCGGCGTGGGGATGACGGCGGCCGGGTTGTCGGCCAGCTGCCCCTCGCGGCAGAGGAACCGGAAAAAGCTGCGCAGGCACGAGAGCCGGCGGGCGACCGTGCGGCGCGACACGCCGCTGGTCATCAGGTGCCCGACGAAGCGGCGCACGTCCAGGGGGGCCACGCGCGGCGGCTGGTCATGGCCCAGGAAACCGAAGAACTGCTTGAGGTCGAACCGGTAGTTCTGGCAGGTGTGGGGCGAGGCGTTGCGCTCGGTTTCCAGGTACTGCAGGAACGGCTCAATCGTTTGCGGCTTCATCGCCGTCGTTGGAGTCGGAGCCCTCCTCGGTGGGCAGGCGCCGCGTCGTGTAGCGGCAGGCGGGGTACTTGGAGCAGCCGTAGAAATACCGGCCCTTGGCCCGGCGCTCCACCAGGTCGCCGCCGCAGCCGGGCTGCGGGCAGGCCACGCCGGTGGGCACGGGCTTCGCGTTCTTGCAGTCCGGAAATCCGGAGCAGCTCAGGAACTGGCCGAAGCGCCCCCAGCGGATGACCATCGGCTTGCCGCACTTCTCGCAGACATACTTGGTCGGTACGACCTCGCGCTTGACGTTGCGCATCTGCTCCTGCGCGGTGGTCACCCGCACGGAGAACGGCCCGTAGAAATGGCGCACGACCGTCACCCACGGCAGGTCACCCTCCTCGATGCGGTCGAGCTCCTCCTCCATCTCCGCGGTGAATTTCAGGTCCATGACCTCGGGGAAATGCTCGATGAGCATCTCGGTCACCATCCGGCCGAGGGTCGTCGGGACCAGGCTGCCGCCGTTGCGCCGCACGTAGTCGCGCGACAGGATGGTCTGGATGGTCGGCGCGTAGGTGCTGGGCCGGCCGATGCCCTCCTCCTCCAGCGCCTTGACCAGCGAGGCGTCGGTGAACCGGCGCGGCGGCTTGGTGAAGTGCTGGCTGGGCGTGCAGGCGACCAGGGTCAGGCGGTCGCCCTTCGCCAGGACCGGCAGCACGCCCTCCGGCAGCGCGGCGTCGTCGCGGTCCTGCTCTTCCCGCTCCTGGTAGGCGCGCGTCCAGCCCGGGAACACGTTGGTGCGGCCGTTGGCCTTCAGCTGGAAGCGCCCGGCGTCCACGCGCACCGCCACGACCTGGTCCACGGCGTCGGCCATCTGGCTGGCGACGAAGCGCTGCCAGATGAGCTGGTAGAGGGCGAACTGCTCGTC
>JACQRG010000016.1 GCA_016206565.1 Candidatus Omnitrophota bacterium
ACGATTCCAGAAACGTCTTGAACGTCACCCCCATGCCCTCCAGCATGCCGCGCCCGACAAACGCCATCAGCGGTCCACCTCGCCCAGCACGATGTCCACCGAGCCGAGGATCACGATGACGTCCGCCACCTTGTGGCCCAGGCACATATCTTCGAGGATCGTCAGGTTGATGAAGCTGGGCGCGCGGATATGGTAGCGGTATGGCTGCGAGGAGCCGTCGCTGACCAGGTAGAAGCCCAGCTCCCCCTTCGGCGCCTCGACCCGGCCGTAGGCCTCGCCCTTGGGCGGCTTGAACGTGCGCGGCGCCTTGCTGATCGCCATGCCCCTCGGGCTGATGGCCGGCCCGCCCGGGATGTCCTTGAGCGCTTGCTGCAGGATCTTGAGGCTCTCGCGCATCTCCAGGATCCGGACGTAGAAGCGATCGTAGACGTCGCCCACCGTGCCCAGCGGCACCTTGAACTGGAACTTCGGGTAGAGCGAGTAGCCGTCCACCTTGCGGATGTCGTAGTTCACGCCGGAGGCGCGCAGCATCGGCCCGCTGACGCTGGCACTGACAGCCAGCTCCTTGGGCAGCACGCCGACATGCTTGGTGCGCTGCTGGAGAATCTCGTTATCCGTCAGCAGCGCCTCGAACTCATCGAGGAAGCGCGGGAACTCGCCCACGAGCTTGCGCGCGCGCTCAAGCCACCCTTCAGGCACGTCCTCCCGCACCCCGCCGGGGCGCACGTAGTTGCACATCATCCGCGAGCCCGAGGCCGCCTCGAAGAGGTCGAGGATCTTCTCGCGCTCGCGGAAGGCGTAGAGCAGCGGCGTGCCGAACGCGCCCAGGTCGTTGATGAGAAAGCCGGTCACCGCCGTGTGGTTGAGCACGCGGGTCAGCTCGGCCATGATGAGGCGCAGGTGCTCGCCGCGCTCCGAGACCGCAATGCCGCCGAGCTTCTCGATGGCAAGCGCTAAGCCGAAGTTGTTCGACATGGCGTTGAAGTAGTCCAGCCGGTCGGTGAACGGGAAGCTGGCGATGTACGTTGAATGCTCGCCGATCTGCTCGTGGTTGCGGTGCAGGTAGCCGAAGACCGGCTTGAGCTTGACGATGGTTTCCCCGTCGAGGGTGGCGATCATCCGGAACACCCCGTGGGTGGAGGGGTGCTGGGGCCCGAGGTTGACTTCCAGTGTCTGAGATTCAGGACTGGCGGAGGTCTGGCTCAGCTGCATCTCCGCGGCAGGACCCGCCGGAACGCCTCAGAGCGCATTCTGGTTCTCCGGCACGTAATCCTTGCGCATGGGATGGCCCTCGAACTCCTCCCACATCAGGATGCGGCGCAGGTCCGGGTGGCCCTCGAACGTGACTCCGTAGAGGTCGTACGCTTCCCGCTCCTGGAACTCGGCGCTCCGCCAGATGGGCGTCACTGAGGCGGCCACCGGCTGTTGCCGGGGCAGCGTGACCTTGAGTGTGAGCGGACCGTGCTTCTGGGTGGTGGAGTAGAGGTGGTACACCATGTCCATGCGCTCCGGCGGGTAGTCCACCACGGTGAGGTTGGCCAGATAATCCAGCTCGAAGCGCTCCGAGCCCTTGAGGTAGCGGCACGCAGCCAGCAAATCTTTGGGGGCGACAAGCAGCGCCACGCCCTCGACGCTGACCGCGGCACCGGGCAGCTGCTGCTCCAGGGTGGTCTTGAGCTCGTCAAGCGGCGGCAGCATCAGGCTTTCGCTGATAGTCGAACGGATGCTGGGCCGGCGGCTGCCACACCTGCGGGTTGTAGCGCGGCTTCAGGCCCTGCTTGCCGTACTCCGGCACCGGATACTCGCCCTGCTTGGGCCCGACCTCAGCACCCATCGAGCGGCTGCGGATGCGCTCCTGCAGCTTCATGAGCCCCTCGAGCAGCGCCTGCGGCGTCGGCGGGCAGCCGGGGATGTACACGTCCACCGGGATGTAGCGGTCAATGCCCTTGAGCACGTTGTAGCCGGTGTGGAACGGCCCGCCGGAGGTGGCGCACGCGCCCATCGAGATGACGTATTTGGGCTCGGCCATCTGGTTGTAGAGCCGCACCACCTGCGGCGCCATCTTCTTGGTG
>JACQRG010000021.1 GCA_016206565.1 Candidatus Omnitrophota bacterium
GAGTACTCGATGCCGATGCCCATCTCCTCCATCGAGAGGATGATGTCGCGGCGCAGGTCCGAGGCCGCGTCGAGCGGCGTGAGGTCGAAGTACCCGCCGGCGTCAATCGGGATGGGCGCCTCGGCGCTCTTGAAGACGAAGAACTCCAGCTCCGGCCCGACGTAAAAGGTGAAGCCCAGCTTCGCGGCGCGGGCCAGGTTGCGCTTCAGGACCTGCCGGGGATCGCTCTCGAAGAGCTTGCCGCCCGGATAGGCGATATCGCAGAACATGCGGGCGACCGCGTTCTCCTTCGGCCGCCAGGGCAGGAGGCAGAACGTGTTCGGGTCCGGGATGGCCAGCATGTCCGACTCGTCAATGCGCGCGAACCCTTCGATCGCCGAGCCGTCGAATCCCATCCCCTCTTCCAGGGCCGCCTCGAGCTCGTCAATGGTGATCGCGAAGCTCTTGAGGAACCCGAGGATGTCGGTGAACCAGAGCCGGATGAAGCGCACGTCGTGCTCTTTGGCCAGGCGCAGCACGTACGCTTTGTCCTTGCGAAGACTCTGGGGTTTGACCTTCGGCTTAGCGGCGAGGGCTGGCATGAGCGCGGCTCCTTGCGGGTGGACGTGCGGTGTCAGCGACAATGCGGCAAAACGCCGAGGCGATGTGGCGGGAGAGTTCCTGCAGGCGCGGCAGATGCGCCGGACTCTGCCGGCGGATGGCCGGCGGATCAATCCGGCCCTGCAGCGCGGCCAGCTCGGCCTTGTTCTTCATGAGCCAGGTGCGGATCATCGCCTCGGTCATCTCGACGTGAAACTGCAGCCCCCAGGCCCGGTCGCCGTAGCGGAAGGCCTGCTGCGGGCACAGCGGCGAGCTGGCCAGCTGCGCCGCCCCCTTCGGCAGCGCAAAGGTATCCCCGTGCCACTGGAACACGGTCTCGGTCCGGCCGAAGGCCTCGAACAGCGGGTCGCCGGAAGCACCCGGCTCGCGCATCAGGGGATACCAGCCGATTTCCGGCTGCTGCGCCGCTCGCACCGTGCCGCCCAGCGCTTCGGCCAGCAGCTGCGCGCCCAGGCAGATGCCGAGGACCGGCAGGCGGCGCTGGAGCGCCTGGCGCAAGAGCGAGAGCTCTTTGGTCAAGTACGGGTGCCTGTCCTGCTGGTAGACGCTCTGCGGGCCCCCCATGACGATCAGGGCGTCCACCGCCTCGAGCGACGGCCAGCGGGCCGTCGCGTCATACACGTTCAGCGGCGTGATCTCGCAGCCGCTCGCGGTCAAGGCCTCCTCGAGCGTGCCGAGCCGCTCGTGCGGGACGTGCTGGATGACCAGAAGGCTCGTCATGGCTGCCGGGTGAAGCAGAACGGGGCGGCGCCTTCGCCGCCCCGCCCGTGCTGCCGACGCCGCGCGCCAATCAGGCGTCGAAGTACAGGTAGAACTCGTACGGGTGCGGCCGCAGGCGGACCTTGTCAATCTCCTGCCGCTTGTACTCCAGCCACACGTCAATCACGTCCTTGGTGAACACGTCGCCCTTGAGCAGGTACGCGTGGTCGCGCTCCAGCGCATCGAGCGATTCGCTTAAAGACCCCGGCACCTGCTTCGGCGCCTTCGCCGGGTCCATCTCGTAGATGTTCTCATCCACCGGCTCGCCCGGGTTGATGCGGTTCTGGATGCCGTCCAGCCCCGCCATGAGCATCGCGGCGAAGGTGGTGTAGGGGTTGCAGGAGGGATCCGGCGCGCGGAACTCCACCCGCTTGCTCTTCGGATACGCGACATACACGGGAATGCGGCAAATCGCCGAGCGGTTGCGCGCCGAGTAGGCGAGGTTGACCGGCGCCTCGTAGCCCGGCACGAGCCGCTTGTACGAGTTGGTCGTCGGGGCCGCGAAGGCCAGAATCGAGGACGCGTGCTTGAGGAGTCCGCCGATGTACCATTTGCACATCTGGCTGATCAGCGCGTAGCCGTTCTTGTCGAAGAACAGGTTCGAGCCCACCTTAGCCAGGCTCTGGTGCGTGTGCATCCCGGAGCCGTTGTCGCCGAAGAGCGGCTTGGGCATGTAGGTCGCCACCTTGTGGTGCTTGCGCGCGACGTTCTTCGTGATGTAC
>JACQRG010000019.1 GCA_016206565.1 Candidatus Omnitrophota bacterium
GCGGAGAGCCCCACGCGCAGCCGCGCCCCGGGCGGCTCGTTCATTTGGCCGAAGACCAGCGCAGTCTAGTTGATCACGCCGGATTCGTTGAGCTCCAGCCACAGCTCGTAGCCCTCACGGGTGCGCTCCCCCACGCCGGCCAAGACCGACACCCCCCCAGGCTCGGTGGCGATGTTGCGGATGAGCTCCTGCAGGATCACGGTCTTGCCCACGCCGGCCCCGCCGAAGAGGCCCACCTTGCCGCCCTTTGGATACGGCGCGAGCAAATCAATGACCTTGATCCCGGTCTCGAAGATCTCGCGCACCGGCAGCTGCTCCTCGAAGGAGGGCGGCGGGCGGTGGATGGGCGCGCGGCGCTTGGGCTCAGGCAGCTCGCCGCGGTCGTCCAGCGGCTCGCCGAGCAGGTTGAAGATGCGTCCCAGCGTCTGCTTGCCCACCGGCACCGTGATGGGCCCGCCGGTGTCGAGCGCCTTCATGCCGCGCGTCAGGCCGTCGGTCGAGCCCAGCGCGATGCAGCGCACCGTGTTGTTGCCGATGTGCTGCGCGACCTCCATCGTCAGGTGGATTTGCTGCTCCTCGTCCTCGATGCGGACCGCGTTGAGGATGGCCGGCAGCTGCTCCGGACTGAACCGGAGATCCACGCTCGGCCCGATGACCTGCACCACGTCGCCGTAATGGTCCGCCATGCTCCCCCTCTTATTTCAACGCTTCGGCCGTGCCGACGATCTCGCTGATTTCCTTGGTGATGCCCGCCTGGCGGATCCTGTTGCGCTGCCTCGTCAGGTCGCCTAAGAGCTCCTCGGCGTTATCCGTGGCGTTCTTCATCGCGATCATGCGCGCGCTATGCTCCGAGGTCAGCGCCTCGAGCATGACGCGCTGGAACGTCGCCAGCGTCCAGCGCGGCAGCAGCACCCGGAAGATTCCCTCCGGCGAGGGCTCAAAAATATAGTCCGCCTGTCCCCTGTCCGCTGTCTCCTGTCTACTGATGGAAATGGGCAGCCAGTCCCTCAGCTGGGGCCGGTACACCGTCGCAGACTGGAAGGCCGAATAGAGCAGCTTCACCCCGCCCCAGCGGCCGGCCAGAAACCCGTCAATGAGCGTGCGCCCGATCACCTCGGCCTTGGCCAAATCAGGCCGGCCGGCTAAGTCCAGATACGCCTCGGCCGCCTGGAAACCCCGCTTCGTGAAGTAGCGATGGCCCTTCTTGCCGATGAAGACCAGCTGGGTCCCGGCCAGGCTGTCGCGCTTGAGAAACGATTCGGCGAGCTGGATGAGGTTGTTGTTATACGAGCCGCACAGGCCGGTGTCCGACGTAAAGATGACGACCGCGGTGGGGCGCCCCTCTCCGGTCCGGCAGAGCGGATGGTCGAGCGCCCCGACGCTGGCCAGGATGCGCTGCAGCAGGCCGTCGAGGAAGCCCAGCGTCGAGCGCGCCTGTAGGAGCCGGCCCTGCGCGCGCTTGAGCTTGGAGGCCGAGACCAGCTGCATCGCGCGCATGATCTGCTTGGTGCTCTGGATGCTGCGGATGCGCCCGCGCAGCTGCTTGATGGACGGCATCAGGAAGCTGGGGGCTGGGGGCTGGGGGCAAGAAACTGTTGCTTGCACTGCACCGCGGCCTCGTCGAGCTACTTCGCCACCGCGTCGGAGAGCTCCTTGGCACGGTCAATGTCATGGATGACGTCCGGATACCGCTCCTCGAGGAACGCATGGAACGCGTCCTCGAACGGTTTGATCTGGCCTCGCGGCAGCTCGTCCAGGTGCCCCTGCCCGCCGACGTACATGATGGCGACCTCGTGGGCCAGGCTCATCGGCTGGTACTGCCCCTGCTTGAGCACCTCGACCATGCGCTCCCCGCGGGTCAGCTGCGCCTGGGTGGCCTTGTCCAGCTCCGAGCCGAACTGGGTGAAGGCGACGAGCTCGCGGTACTGGGCCAAGTCCAAGCGCAGGCGGCCGGCGACCTTCTTCATGGCCTTGGTCTGGGCGTTGCCGCCCACGCGGGAGACCGACAGCCCCACGTTGATGGCCGGGCGCACCCCGGCGTAGAACAGGTCGGCCTCGAGGTAAATCTGCCCGTCGGTGATGGAGATGACGTTCGTCGGGATGTACGCGGAGACATCGCCGGCCTGGGTCTCGATGACCGGCAGCGCGGTGAGGCTGCCGCCGCCCAGATCCTCGCGCATCTTCGCCGCGCGCTCCAGCAGCCGCGAATGCAGGTAGAACACGTCGCCGGGATACGCCTCGCGCCCGGGCGGGCGGCGCAGCAGCAGCGAGAGCTGCCGGTAGGCCTGCGCATGCTTGGAGAGATCATCATAGAGGCACAGCGCATGCTTGCCGCTGTGCATGAGCTCCTCGCCCATGGCGCAGCCGGCGTAGGGCGCTAAGTACTGCAGGGGGGCCGGGTCCTCGGCCGAGGCCGCGACGACGGTCGTGTACTCCATCGCGCCGTGCTTCTCCAGCGTCTCGACCACCGCGACGACGCTGGAGAGCTTCTGGCCGATGGCGACGTAGATGCAGAACAGATCCTTGCCCTTCTGGTTGAGGATGGTGTCCACCAGGATGGCGGTCTTGCCGGTTTGCCGGTCGCCGAGGATGAGCTCGCGCTGGCCCCGGCCGATGGGGATCATCCCGTCAATGGCTTTCAGGCCGGTCTGCACCGGCTCCTTCACCGGCTGGCGCTGCACCACGTTCGGCGCCTTGGCCTCCACCGGACGGAACGTCTCGGTGACGATCGGCCCCTTGTTGTCCATCGGGCGGCCCAGCGCGTCCACCACGCGGCCTAAGAGCGCGGGCCCGACCGGCACCGAGACGATGCGGTTGGTGCGCTTGACCAGGTCGCCGTCCTTCAGGTGCCGGTCCGAGCCGAGGATGACCGCGCCGACATGGCGCTCCTCGAGGTTGAACACCATGCCCATCGTGGCACCTGCCCCGGCTCCAGGCTGCCCAGGGCCGGGGCTGGGAAACTCAAGCAGCTCGCCGGCCATGGCGTCATCCAGGCCGTAGACGCGGGCGATGCCGTCGCCGACCTGGATGATCCGGCCGACCGAGTCCATCCGGATCTGGCTCTGGTAGCGCTGGATCTCCTGCTTGAGCGCGAGCGACACCTCTTCAGGACGCAAACGGGCCATCGGGTCCCCTGCTCTTATGTCACGCGAACGGATGCGAGCTGTTGTCGAAGATCCGAGAGCCGGCGGCGCACCGACGCGTCAATCACCCGGTTGCCCAGCAGCACCTGGACGCCGCCGAGCAGCTCCGGCGCGAGCTCGGCGGTCAGGGTGATCGTCTTGGCTTCGCGCCGCTCCAGGCGCTGGCGCAGCCGCTCCAGGAGTGCCTGCGGCAGCGGATGCGCGCTGCGCACGGTGGCCTCCATGCGGCCCTCGTGGTGCGCCACCCGCGCCTCAAATTCGTCCAGAATGTCGTCGAGATCGCCGCCGCGCCCGAACTCCACGACGACCTGCAGGAAGGCGCGCACCAGCGCCGACCACGGCTTGCCGGAGATCCGCGCTAAGACGCCGAGCTTCTCCTCGGCGCTGATGCCGGGATGCCCCAGGATGAGGTCCAGCTCGCGCGCCTGGCGCAGCAGCGCGCCCAGCGGCTCGAGCTGCTGGCGCGCGGTGGCAAGCTCCCGAGGCTCGGTGATGGACTCAAAGAGCGCTTGCGCGTAGCGGCCGGCGGCCGACTCGCTGCTCATCCGCCTCAACGCCGGCCCTGGCGCTCCAGCTCGTCCAGCGCCGCCTCGATGAGGCGCCGGTCGGCCGGGGCGTCGAGCTTCTGCTGGAGGATACGCTGCGCCGCCTCCAGGGTCATGGCGGTCACCTGGTCGCGCAGCGTGACCCGGGCCTTGGCGATCTCCAGGTCCACGGTCTCCTTGGCCTTGGCGATGACCGTGCGCGCGTGGGCGCGCGCCTCCTCCTGCACCTCGACGGCCACCCGCTTGCCCTCGATGATGGCCTGCTGGATCTTGGTGCGGGCCTCCTGGTCGATCTGCCCCAGCCGTTGGTCGAGCTCCTGCTGCAGGCGGATGGTTTCCGCGCGCTGCTGCGCGGCCTGGCGCAGGTCATCCTCGATCTTCTGCCGGCGCGCATCGAGCACGCCCAGCAGCGGTTTCCACGCGAAGCGCCGCAGGACGAGCAACAGCAGCAGGAAGGCGATGGACTGCGAGAGGATTTGCTGGAGGTCAAGCTGCAGCATGGGCAAGCGCGCGGGAGCTAGGCGCCGATCTTGCCCTGCAGGACGAACGCGATGACCAGCACGTAGATGGTCAGCGCCTCGATGAGCGCGCAGCCGATGATCATGGCGGTCTGGATCTGCCCGCCGGCCTCCGGCTGGCGCGCGATCGCATCCATGGCCGCGCTCACCGCCCGGCCCAACCCGAACGCGGACGCCACCGCCGCCAACCCCAGGGCGAACGGCACCGCCAGCGCCAATGCGGTTTGATACGTCATCTCCCCTCCTCTAGTGATGCGCCTTGTGCGGCAACATCAACGCGATGTACACCGTGCTCAACAGGCTGAACACCAGCGCCTGCACCGTGCTGAAAATCAGGACGAGCGGAAACACCAGCGCCTGCAGCGGCACGCCGACCGGCGAGTGCAGCAGCGCCGCGAAGGCCAGGCCCAGCCCGGCGAGCACACCCAGCAGCACGTCCTCCGCGAAGACGTTGAATCCGAGACGAAGGCTGAGGCTCATCGGCTTGACCAGCTCCCCGAGCAGGTGGATGGGCAGCATCAGCGGCACCAGCGCCCAGCCGGCCACGTCCCTCGGCGAGCCGGCCAGGTGGTCGAGGTAGCCCCGCAGGCCGTTGGCCCGGATGCCGATCCACTGGACATAGCCGAAGACCACGATGGCCAGCCCGACAGTCGTATTGAGGTTTGAGGTCGAAGACTTGACGCCAGGGACCAAACCGGCCAGGTTCATGAGCCAGATGTAGAGAAACAGGGTGCCGATGAACGGGGTGTAGCGCCGCCCCTCGTGGCCGAGGAGGCTCTGGACGAAACGGTCAATCCCCTCGACGAGCAGCTCCAGCAGGTTCTGCCAGCCGCGCGGCACCACCGCCGGCTTGCGGGCGTAGCGCCAGCACGCCAGCGAGAGGGTCAGCCCCACCAGCGCCGCAAAGATCAGGTTCTCCCACTGGTGCAGGAAGGCCACCACCGGGCTGTCGTGCCATCGGTCGCTGAGCACGGTGATGACGTTCGGCAGCTCCGGGATGCCCCCGTGGGCGACGGCGTGCTCAACGGCCATGCGGGCGGCCAAGGGAGAGGGCGGGCGCGCGGGCGGCCAGCGTGATGAGCGCGCCGACGAGGACAAGGGTGAACCCGACGCCGAACCACAGCGGCTCCACGATGCGCCGCTGCCAGAGGAGGAACGCGAGCGCGTAGAGCGCGGGGAACTTCACGAGCAGCCACCCCAAGGCCCGGCGGGTGGAGTGCCCCGGCCCCAGCCAGGCGGCCAGCAGGCGCGCCAAGCACCACAGGCTGGCCAGGTTCCAGACGCCCCCGAGCAGGATGCCGAGGGCCTGGGAGACGAGATGTTCACTCATCGTGCGCGAGGCGTTTGGCTTGTTGAATGAGCTGCGCGGTCACCCGGGCGCTGGCCAGCAGGCCGAGCACAATGCCGCCCCCCATCCCCCACGGAGCAAACGGCCAGCGATGGTCGAGCGCCGAACCGAGGTAATACCCGAGCGAGGGGCCGACCAACAGCACAATGGGGATGGTAGTCAACAACCCGGCTTGCTGAAGCCGTGCGGACAACCCCGAGTTTCCCACAGCGCGCGCATTATAACATAGCCCCCTCGGCGCCCACTACAGCAGATTCACGAACGCGGAGCCCCGCGCCCAGCCAATCAGCGCGCTCGGAAAGATCCCCAGCAGCAGCGTCCCGGCCCCGCACACCCCCACCGCCACGCGCAGCGGCCAGGCCGGGCGGATCGGCGACGCGCTCTGGGGCTCGACCAGGTACATCAGGCGGATGAGGTTGACGTAGTAGTACAGCGCGACGGCGCTGTTGAGGATGCCGGCCAGTGCCAGCCAGAGCTGGTCGGCGGCGATGGCCGACCCGAAGATGAGGAACTTGCCCAGGAAGCCCAGCAGCGGCGGGATGCCGGCGAGCGAGAGCAGGAACACCGCGCACCAGAGTGCTAAGGCCGGCGCGCGGGCAGCCAGGCCCCGGAACGCATCGAGCGACTCGCTGCCGGTGGCGTTCACCACGGCGATGGCGCAGGCGAAGATGCCGAGGTTCATGAACAGGTAGGCCGCCAGGTACACCAGCAGGGCGACCAGGCCGACCTGGCTGTTCACCACGAAGCCGATGAGCACGTAGCCGACCTGGGCGATGGTGGAGTAGGCCAGCAGGCGCTTGATGTTGGACTGGGCGAGTGCTACCAGATTGCCCAGCGTCATCGTCGCCACCGTCAGGACCACCAGCAGCGGCTGCAGCGCGTCCCACGCCGGGGTCAGCGCGATGACCAGGCGCAACAGCATGGCCATCCCGGCCGCCTTCGGCCCGACCGAGAGCATCGCCGCGACCGGGATCGGCGCGCCCTCATACGCATCCGGGGTCCAGAAGTGGAACGGGACCATGGAGATCTTGAACGCCAGGCCGGCAAGCAGCAATGCCGAGGCCATCAGCAGCGCGCCGAACGCCCCGGCCGAGAGCGCGCGGCAGGCTGCCAGCAGCTGCGCGAAGTCCAGCGTGCCGGTCAGCCCGAAGAGCAGCGAGATGCCGAAGAGCATCAGCCCGGAGGCCAGGGCGCCGAAGAGCAGGTACTTCAGGGACGCCTCGGCCGACCGCGCGTCGTCGAGCAGGCCGACCAGGGCGTACGAGCTGAGGCTCACCAGCTCCATTCCGACGTAGGCGACCAGCAGGTGGCTCGCCTCGGCCATGAGCATCAGCCCGACTCCGACGAGCAGCAGCAGGCTGACGTATTCCCCGCGCAGCCAGCCTTCCACCTCGCGCGAGCCGGCGATCATGAGCAGCACGAGCGCGAGCATCCCCACCACTAGCCAGCGGATGGCGCAGGCCAAGGCGTCGCAGACGATGACACCGAAGAACAGCCCGCCCGCCTGGTCCGTCGGCGCGCCCCGGAGCGCTGCGGCCGCGCCCAGCACCGCCAGCCACGCGATGGCCATCGCCGGCTGCGCGCGCTTGGTCATGGCACCCGCCACGGCGGCGAGCAACGCGCCGGCGCTTAAGAGCAGCTCCGGCCACCAGGCGTTGAGGCTTTCGAGCAGGAGGGCGTTCATCCGCCTTTCACGTGCGCGATGAGCTGCAGCAGGCTGGCCTCCTGCAGGGACATCAGCCACAGGGGATAGATGCCCACCAGCAGCACCAGGGCGAGCAGCGGGACGAGCGTGGCCAGCTCGCGGGCGGTCATGTCCGGCAGGGCGCGCCAGCGCTCATTCAGGGGGCCTAAGAGCACCCGCTGCAGCGCCGTGAGGATGTAGGCCGCGGCCCCGACGATGCCCAGCACCGAAACCACGGTTTGCCACTTCCAGACGCCGAAGGCGCCGGCCAGCGATAGGAACTCCCCGACGAAGCCGCTCAGGCCCGGCAGGCCCAGCGAGGCCATCCCGAAGAACACCAGAAATCCGGCGAACACCGGCACCTTGGCACCCAAGCCCCCGAAGGCGTCAAGCTGGCGCGTGTGGGCCCGGTCGTACAGCACCCCGACGAGCAAGAACATGCCGCCGGTGACGATGCCGTGGCTGAACATCTGCACCAGCGCCCCGTGCATTCCTTCCGGGGTCAAGCTCGCCAACCCCAGCAGCACGAAGCCCATGTGCGAAACGGAGGAGTAGGCCACCAGCCGCTTGAAATCGGTCTGCGCCAGCGCGACGAACGCGCCGTAGACGATATTGATCGTGCCCAGGACGGCCAGCGCCAGGGCGAACCACCGCGCGCCCTCCTGAAAGCACGGGTAGCTGATCCGGAAGAACCCGTAGGCCCCCATCTTCAGCAGGACCCCGGCCAGCAGGACGCTGATGGGCGTGGGCGCGTCCACGTGCGCGTCCGGCAGCCAGGTGTGGAACGGAAACACGGGCACCTTGATGGCGAAGCCGAGGAAGAAGCCGACAAAGAGCAGCTGCTGCAGCGCCGCCGGCAGCGTGGGTCCGAGCTGTGCGAGCTCCACCAGGTCAAAGGTCTTCAGCGTCGCGTAGAGTGCGAGGATGCCCAGCAGCATGACCAGGCTGCCGGCCAGCGTGTAGACGAAGAACTTGAACGCCGAGTACTCGCGCCGCCCCCCGCCCCAGATGCCGATGAGAAAGTACATCGGCACCAGCACCAGCTCCCAGAACACGTAAAAGAGGAACAGGTCGAGCGCGACGAACGTGCCCAGCATGCCCAGCTCGAGCAAGAGGTAGAGGCTGTAGTACTCTTTTTCGCGCTCATGGATCGAGCCGGAGGCCAGGCACGCGAGAAAGCCCAGCAAGGTCGTGAGCAGCACCAGCGGCAGGCTCAGGCCGTCCACGCCGACATGGTAGAAGATGCGCAGCTGGGGAATCCAGGGCAGGCGCTCGATGAACTGCAGGCCCGTCGCGCCGGGCTGGAACGCGCCCAGCAGGCCGGCGCTGAAGACCAGTGCCGCGCCGGTCGCCACCAGGCTGACGAGCCGAATCAGGCGCGTCGCGCGCTTCGGCAGGGCGAGCACCACCAGCATGCCCACCAAGGGGCAGAGCAGCATCGGAGTCACCATGAGCAATCGCCTCTCACGTTAGCGCCGCAACGCCAGCGACACGAGCATGACCGCCACCACGGCCGCCAGCAGGTACTGGTGCACGACGCCGGTCTGGATCCAGCGCAGCACCCCGCCGCACCAGCGCACCGCCACCGCTATCGCGTTGACCAGCCGGTCCACCACCTGGCGGTCCACCCAATCCTTGGCTTGGCCCACCCACCAGCCGAACCCCCCGGCGCCGTCCACCGCGCGGTCAATGACCCGCCCATCGAACCGGGCGAGCCCCTCCCCGAGGCGGACCCAGGGCGCGACGAACAGGCGCGCATAGAGTTCATCCACGTAGTACTTGTGAAGCGCCCAATCGTAGAGGCGCTGTCCCAGCGGCCGCAGGGCCTGCGGCAGCAGGGTGCGGCGGGCGAACCCCGCGGTCCAGGCCAGCCACAGCCCAAGACCGAACACCGCCAGGGACCAGCCGAAGATCGCCCAGTCCACGGCATGGTGCCCGTCCTCGCGCAGCAGGCGGAAGAACGGGTTATGCAGCCAGGGGGAGCCGCTGAGCCCGGCGCCCAGCGCGCCGAGGGCCAGCACGGCCATCGGCGCGACCATGACCGCCGGCGACTCCCCGGCCCGCCCATGGTGCTCGCCGGGGCGGGCATGCGGCGCGTCATGTGCGTCTCCGTATGCTGGCCCATGAAAACAGCGGAATTACAGCCGGAAGATGTAGCCGGCCGTCATCACGGCCCCGGCC
>JACQRG010000020.1 GCA_016206565.1 Candidatus Omnitrophota bacterium
CCCTTCCAGATCGCCCGCGAAGCCAAGCGGCTCGGCCGCCGCGTGGTGGCGATCGGCATTCAGGGGTGGGCGGACGGCGCGCTGGCCGCAGAGGTGGACTCCTACGAGGAGCTTCCGGTCGGCCAGCTGGGCCGGCTCATCGCGCGCCTGAAGGCCTGGGGCGTGCGCCAGGCCGTCATGGCGGGGAAAGTGACGAAGGTGGTGCTCGTCGGGCCGGGCGGCGAGTTTGACCCGGAGATGGCGGGGCTGCTCGCGCGCGTGAAGGACCGCTCCGTCAACGGCGTATTGGGGGCCGTGGCATCGCGTTTGGCGCAGGACGGCATCGAGCTCGTGGACTCCGCGCAGCTCTTGAGCGCGCAGCTCTGCCCGCCGGGGGTGCTCACCCGCCGCTCGCCGACGCCGCAGCAGCTCGAGGACATCCGCCTCGGCTTCGACGTCGCCCGGCAGCTTGCGGCCCTGGATGTCGGGCAAACCGTGGTCGTGAAGGACAAGGTCATCGTAGCCGTTGAGGCGCTGGAAGGCACCGACGCGGCCATCCGGCGGGCGCACGAGCTGGTCGGGCCGGGCCTGGTGGTGGTCAAGGCCGCCTCGCCGAGCCAGGACCGCCGCTTCGACCTGCCGGTGGTGGGGCCTGACACCATTCGATTGCTGGGCGCCTGCGGTGTGGCCTGCCTGGCCGTGCAGGCCGGCCTGACGCTGCTCTTGGACCGCGCGGCGGTCCTGGCCGGCGCCGACGACGCGAAGCTCTGTTTGGTCGGAGCCTGACGCCGGTGGCGCGCGCGCGCATCGAGGAGCGCTCCGCCGGGGGCGTGGTGGTGCGCCGCGCCAACGGCGGGTATGACGTATGCCTCATCCTGCGCCTGCGGCATGGCCAGCGCGCGTGGTGCCTGCCGAAGGGCCATCTGGAAGCCGGGGAGGATGCGCCGGCCGCCGCCGTGCGCGAGGTGCGCGAGGAAACCGGGCTGGCGTGCGACATCGTCGAACCCTTAGGCCACATCGCCTACGAGTTCGACATGCCGCAGCCACCGGCGCGTTGCGCCAAGACCGTGGAGTTTTTCCTGATGCGCACCCCCGACGAGATGCCGCGTCCCGCCGATCGCGAGGCGGTGGATGCCCGGTGGCTGGCGCTGGGTGAGGCGGCCGCGCAGGCCACCTATGAGAATGAGCGGGAGGTCCTCGCGCGCGCCAGGCGCGCGCTCGATCGCCCGGAGATCGCCGCCCGCCTTCGCGGGGCGTGAGCGCGCGGATGCTGCCCATCCGTGATTCCATCCCGTCCCGCCGCACGGCCTGGATCACCCGCCTGCTCATCGTCGCCAACGTCCTGGTCTTCGCGCTGGAGCTGCACCAGGGCGACCGGCTCGAGGCGTTCATCTTCCGCTTCGGCGTCGTGCCGGCGCACTGGATGCTCTCCAGCGCCGCCGACCTGCTGACCTGGCCCGCGCTCCTCGTAACCCTGCTGACCTCCCAGTTCCTGCACGGAGGGTTCATCCATCTTGGCTCCAACCTGCTGTTCCTGTGGATTTTCGGGGACAACGTCGAAGACCGGATGGGGCGCGGGCGGTTCCTTGCGCTCTACCTCTTCAGCGGCCTCGCCGCCGCCGTCGCCCAGATCCTGGCCTCACCCCGCTCGGCGATCCCGCTCGTGGGGGCGAGCGGCGCCATCGCCGGCGTGCTGGGGGCGTACCTGCTGCTCTTTCCCGGCGCGCGCATCGTCACACTCGTCCCCATCGGATTCTTCCTGGAAACCGTGGAGGTGCCCGCCTTCATCTTTCTGGGGCTGTGGTTTCTCCTGCAGTGGGTGCAGGGCCTGACGACGATCGGCGCCGTCGCCGAGGTCGGTGGTGTGGCCTTCTGGGCCCATATCGGCGGGTTCGTGAGCGGCATGGGGTGGGTGCTGGCACGGCGCCGCCGGCCGCGCTGGTAGGAGCCGGCCCGCGCATGCTCCTGGCACAGGCGCCGGAGGATCTGGTCCGCGTCGCCGCTCCGTGCCCGTATTTCGGCGCGTGCGGCGGCTGCACGCTGCAGGACGTGGCCTACCCGGATCAGCTGCGCCTGAAGCGGCAGCGGCTTCGCGACGTCCTGGAGCGCGTGACGGGCAGGCGGCCGGACCTCGAGATCATCGGGCTCGAGGATCCCTGGCGCTACCGCAACCGCGCCGAGTTCACCTTCGGGCAGGCCGACGGGCGGTTGGTGCTGGGCTACCATGTCGCCCGGTCCTTCTGGAAGGTCGTGGATCTTGATGATTGCCTGCTCTTGCCGCTGGCGGCCATGGCGGCGGCTCGGGCGGTGCACCGCTGGGCGGTGCGCGGCGGGTTTCCGGCGTACCGGCCCCGGACGCATGAGGGATGGCTTCGGCACCTCGTGGTGCGCGCCAGCCGCGCCACCGGGCGCGTGCTGCTCTGCCTGGTGACCGCGCCGGGCGCGCGCGAGCCCATCGAGGAGCTGGCGCAGGAAGTGATGGCCGGCCAGCCCGAGGTCTCAAGCGTCTTCTGGGGCGTGTCCGACCGGGTGGCGGACGTGGCCCAGCCGCAGGCGCTCTCGCTGGTGCGCGGCGACGCCTATCTGGAGGAGCAGGTCGGCCCGCTGCGGCTGCGCGTCGGGGCGTTTAGCTTTCTCCAGTCGTCCACGCAGCTCGCGCCGCGGCTCTACGAGTACGTCCGCGCGGCGGCCGCCGGCGATGCCGGGTCGGTCATGTGGGACCTGTACTGCGGCGTGGGCGTCGTGGGGCTGTATCTGGCACCCGTCGCGCGGCACGTCTACGGCATCGACAGCGAGCCGCAGCACCTGGAGCTGGCCCGCTGGAACGCACAGGCCAACGGCGCGCGCAACATGGACTTCCGGATGGGACGCGCCGAGGCGCTGCTGCTCGAGCGTCGGTTCTGGCTGGTAGAAGGGAAGCCGCAGGTCGTCGTGGTGGATCCGCCGCGGTCCGGCCTGCACCAGCAGACGATCGCTTCGCTGCTGGCCGCCAGGCCCCGGCGGCTGATCTACGTGTCGTGCAACGCGCAATCGCTGGCGCGGGACCTGCGCGCCCTGCTCTCGCGCTATCCGCGCTACCGGCTCACCGCGGCGCGCGCCTTCGACCTGTTCCCCCAGACCGACCACGTGGAGACCGTGGCCGTCTTAGACCGTCTGCCTTAGAAGCCGTTTCAGAAACGATGTCCACACCACAGAGGCCGCAGAATTCCACAGAAGCACAGAGAGTGCTCGTCGAGCGGCCTCTGCGTCTCTGTGGGCTTCTGTGGTTCTGTGGTGTGACGGGGCGTTTGTGAAACCAGTTCTAGGTGGACCGCAGCACGCGCAGCACGCCGGAGTGGACCAGGCCGTTGGAGGCGACGAGCTCGCCGCGCTCCAGCACGGCTGGTCGGCCGTCAAAGCCGCTGACCCGCCCGCCCGCTTCGGTGACCAGGAGGATGCCGGCCGCGATATCCCACGGCCAGAGGTCCCGCTCGTAAAACACCTCGAGCCGGCCGGCCGCCACATAGGCCAGGCACAGGACGGTCGTGCCGATGCGCCGCACCGAGTGGGTCCTGGATTCAAATGTGGTGAACCAGCGCACATACTCGGCGGGATGCCGGCGGAATCGCGAGGAGAAGCCGGTGGCCAGCAGGCTCTTCTGAAGCCGTGCGGCGCGGGAGACGCCGATGCGACGGCCGTTGAGCCGCGCGCCGCGCCCGGCCACCGCCGTGAAGAGCTCCTCCCGGCTCGGATCGTAGATCACACCCACCAGCGGTATCGCGCGGTGATAGAGCGCGATGGAGACGCCGAAGAGCGGCACGCCGTGCACGAAGTTCATGGTGCCGTCCAGCGGGTCAATGATCCAGCGGCAGGGCGCGTGCGGGCGCTGCAGGCCGTGCTCCTCACCCAGCACGCCGAACGCGGGATAGGCGCGCTCCAGGCGGCGGCGGATGAGCCGCTCGGAGGCGCGGTCCACCGCCGTGACCAGGTCAATGGCGCTGCGCTTGGTGCGGATCCCCCGGGGGCGCCCGGCGTGGCGGCGCAGCAGCGTACCCGCCTCGCGGGCGGCGGAGGCGGCACACCGGAGGGCGCGGTCCAGGTCGGGCAGGGGCATGGGCTGCATTATACAGGATTTGGCTTGCGCCGGACGCCCGCTCGTGGTATCTGAAGGAAGACATGGCCACCCGCCGCGCCGCGCCGCGCTTCCAGCGCCGCCGCTATCTGGTGAACCCCTCGCTCCAATACCGGTTCATCGGCGTGCTGCTCCTGCTGCTGCTCTTGCTGACGGCCGGGGCACTTGGCAGCGTCTACCTGGCGCTGTGGATCACCCTGCGCACGTACCACCTCGCCGACAACCCGGTTGCGATCGCGCAGCTGGCCGGCGTGGGGCTGCTGGTGACGCTGCAGCTGTTGCTCATCGCGCCGGTCGTCGTGTGGCTCGGGGTGCGGCTGACGCACAAGGTGGCCGGACCGCTGGTGCGCATCCAGGCGGCGATCCAACAGATGACCCAGGGCGATTACCAGGTGAACATCAAGCTGCGCAAAGGCGACTCGCTCGTCGAGCTCGCCGAGTCCCTCAACACGCTCGCCTCGACTCTCCGTTCCCGCTCGTCATAGCCGCGCCGTCTCTGTATGCGCCACATCATAGACGAAGAACGCCGCCATGCTATGCTGTAGCCAACGAGACCGCAAGACAACGTGCCAAGGAGGTGAGAACCAGATGCCAGGAGTGATGGAACGGCGGACGATGCGGCACGAGGGCGTGCCGCGGGACACGAAACCGCGGTTTCCGCGGGAGTGGTTGGACGCCGGTCCAGGGGAGGAAGCGCGGGTTCCCCCGGTGATGGTGCGGCCGGCGGTGTCGTTCGCGGGCGAGGCGCCTGCGCACGCGCCCAAGCCGCGCGCGATGCGTCGGCTGCGGGTTCCGTTGCTGGCGGCGGTGCTGGTGATGGGGCTGGGGTTGGGGGGCGCGCTTCATGCGCTGTGGCAGGAGTACCGGTGGACAGGCCCGGCGAGCGGGGCGATGACGCACCGGGTCATGGTGGAAGGGATGATTGAGGATCTGGGCAGCGACCCGGATGGGAGGCCGACGGTGACCGTCGTGGATGTGGCCGGCCGACCGTCACGGGCGGGGTACTCATTCGGGGGAACGTCCGTGTTCCAGCAAGCCGGGGTGCTCACGGTGGCCCACCTGAAGGTGGGGCAAGAGGTGAACCTCGTGCACGAGAAAGGGGTGGCCAAGACCATTGAAATCCTTCACCAGCCGGTTCCTTGCCTGCCGCATTAGGGGGATGCGCGCGGCCTCCACAGTCACGCGAGCGTCCCGTCCGTTGCGCTCTTCTGCGCTCTGACCGCTTTTTCCCGCCGCTTAATTTCGCGTAACGGCGCGTAATCGCCTTCGGGTATACTTGTGGGCGATGATCCTCGCCATTGACCAGGGAACCACCGGCACCACCGTCCTGCTCCTCGATCGGCGCGCCAGGGTCGTGGCGCAGGCCTACCAGGAGCTGCCGCAGCGCTATCCGCAGCCCGGCTGGGTGGAGCACAACCCGCGGGAGATCCTGGCCGTCACCCGGGCGGTGATCGCCAAGGCGCTGCGCCGCGCGCGCCTGCCCGCCCGCCAGCTCGCCGCCATCGGTATCACGAACCAGCGGGAAACGACCATCCTGTGGGACCGGCGCACCGGGGCCCCGGTGGCCAACGCCATCGTCTGGCAGTGCCGCCGCACCGCGCCCCTGTGCGAGCAGCTCAAGCGGCGGGGCCTCGAGCCGATGGTGCGACAGCGCACCGGGCTGGTCCTCGACGCCTATTTCTCCGGCACCAAGATCCGCTGGCTGCTGGACCACGCGCCGGGCCTGCGCCGCCGCGCCGCGCGGGGCGACATCGCCTTCGGCACCGTGGATAGCTGGCTGCTCTGGCACTTGACCGGCGGGCGCGTGCACGCCACCGATGAGACGAACGCCTCCCGCACGCTGCTCTACAACATCCGCGCCAGACGATGGGATCCGGCCCTGCTGCGGCTGCTGGGCGTGCCGGCCTCGGTGCTGCCGGCGGTCCGGTCCTCCAGCGGGCCGTTCGGCATGACCGCGGCGAGCGCGCCGCTGCCGGCCGGCATTCCGATCACCGGCATCGCCGGGGATCAGCAGGCCTCGCTGGTCGGCCATGGGTGCCTGGGGCCTGGCAGCGCGAAGAACACCTACGGCACCGGCTGCTTTCTGCTGCTCAACACCGGCCCCCGCTTCGTGGCCAGCCGCCACGGGCTGCTGACGACGCTGGCCTACGGCGGCGGGGCGGCGCCGGCCTATGCGCTCGAGGGCAGCGTCTTTATCGCGGGCGCGGCGATCCAGTGGCTGCGGGACGGCCTGCAGCTCATCCGGCGCGCCGCCGAGACCGAAGCCCTCGCGCGCCGCACGCGCGACACCGGCGGCGTCTACGTGGTGCCGGCCTTCGTGGGCCTGGGCGCGCCGTACTGGGACATGGGCGCGCGGGGTGCGATCGTGGGCCTGACGCGCGGCACCAGCCGGGCCCAGGTCGTGCGCGCCACGCTGGAGTCCTTGGCCTACCAGACGCGGGACGTGGTCGAGGCCATGGAGCGCGACAGCGGGCTGCGCCTGCGCGCCCTGCGGGTGGACGGGGGTGCGACGCGCAACGACTGGCTCATGCAATGCCAGGCGGATGTGCTGGGGATTCCGGTGGTCCGGTCGGCGACGATCGCCAACACGGGCAAGGGCGCCGCGCTCTTGGCCGGCATCGGCATCGGCTGGTGGAGCCCGCGGGACGCGCGCGCGTTCGTCGGCCGTCCTGACCGGGTCTTTCATCCGCGCCGAAGCTCTGCACAGCGCTCCCGCGACTATGCGGGCTGGCTGGAGGCGGTGGCGCGGGTGCGCAGCCGCCAGCAGATAGTGAAATGAGCCTGGCGGCGCGGCCCATCCTCCTTGGCCGGCTGGTCACGCAGCGCTTCGACGTGCTGGTGATCGGCGGCGGCATCGTGGGGGCGGGCATCGCCCGCGATGCGGCGATGCGGGGGCTCTGCGTCGCGCTCATCGAACAGGGGGATTTCGCCAGCGGTACCAGCTCCAAGACCTCGAAGCTCATCCATGGCGGCTTGCGCTACCTCGAGCACGGCGAGTTCGGCCTAGTGTACCAGAGCCTGCGCGAGCGCACCGCCCTGCGCGCCATCGCACCCGCGTACGTCAAGCCGCTGACGCTGATGCTCCCGGTCTACCGGGGCGATCGCCGCCGCGCGCCGGTCGTCAACCTCGGCCTCTGGCTCTATGACGCGCTGGCCGGCCGGCGCAACATCCGCCGCCACCGGATGCTCGGCGCGCGGGGCGCGCTGGCGCTGGAGCCCTCGCTTCGCATGGACGGGCTGCGCGCGGCCGGGCTGTACGCCGATTGCCAGATGGACGATGCGCGGGTGTGCCTCGCGAACATCCTGCAGGCGGCCAGCTTCGGCGCCGCCTGCGCCAACTACGTGCGGTTGCGCGCCCTGTTGACCGCGCAGGGGCGCGTGTGCGGCGGCGCGGCCGAGGATGCGCTGACGGGCCGCACGTTCGACATCCAGGCCGCGGCGGTCGTCAACGCCGCGGGCCCCTGGGGCGACCGGGTGCGGCGCCTCAGCGACCCGGCGGCTCCGCGCCTGCTGGCCCCCACCAAGGGGATCCACTTGGTCCTGCCGCGCGTCTGCGAGCAGGCACTCTTCGTGCAAGCCCGGGCTGACGGGCGCATGTGCTTCATCCTGCCGTGGGGCGCGTACTCGCTCGTGGGCACGACGGAGCGCGAGGTCGGCCCGACTCCCCTTGAGGCGCTGGCGGCCACGCAGGACGAAGTCGGCTACCTGCTCACCGAGCTGAACCGCCTGCTGCCCGGCGCGCATGTCGGTGAAGAGGATATCGTCGCCACGTTCGCGGGCGCGCGGCCGCTGCTGGCGTTTGGCGGCGAGGCGACGGCGGCGTCCCGCGAGCACCGCATCGAGCTGGACGCCCGGGGATTGCTCAGCGTCCTGGGCGGCAAGTACACCACCTACCGGCTCATGGCCGCTCAGGCGGTGGATGCGCTGGCCGCCGCGCACCGGTGGCGGCTGGAGCGCTGCCTCACCGACCAGATCAGCCTGGTGGAGGAGGCGCATCCGGTGGCGATGGAGCGGTGGGGTGCTGCGCTGCGCGCCCTGGACCCGGATCTGCTGGCCCGCTGCCTGGCGCGCTACGGCACGGGGATCTTTCGCCTGCTCGAGCTCATCCACGCCGATCCGCTGCTGGCGCGGCGCGTCTGCCCCCACCACGAGCATATCGAGGCGGAGTTGGTGCACGCCGTGCAGCAGGAGCTGGCGTGCACCATCACGGACATCCTTGCTCGGCGCACCCGCATCGCCTGGAGCTCCTGCCAGGGGCTGGATCTGCTCTCCGGCCTGGTCGCGCTGCTGCAGCGCTACGCCGGATGGCCGCGCGCGGAGTTGGAGCGCCAGGTGGAGGCCTATCACCAGTTTCTCCTGCAGGGCCTGGCGTTTCGGCCCGCGGGCGTCCCGTCGTTTAGGTGGTCGGACACCGAGGAGCTGCCCCGCCGATGATCCTTTCCGGCGACGCCCCCGCGTCCGATGCGCGGCGGTATGCGGTGATCCGCTACCGGCTGCTGCTCGTGGATTTGGCCTGCAGCGCCGCCCTGTTGGGCTGGTGGCAGTGGTCCGGTTGGTCGCACGGCCTGGCGTCCTGGTGGCGCGCGCGCGGCCTGGGAGCCGGCGGCGATCGCCGGCTATCTGCTGGTCTTCGGCGGCGTGTCGTACGCAATCCTGTGGCCGCTGCACTTCTACGGCGGCTTTCTCCTCGAGCATCGCTTCAACCTCTCGCGCCTGACGTTCCGGGCCTGGTGCCGCCGGGAGGCCAAGCAGCTGGCCGTCAGCGGGCTGCTCGGACTGGTCCTCGTAGAGGGCTTCTATGCGATCCTGCGCCAGGCGCCGGGAACATGGCCGTTGTGGGCGACGCTGGGATGGGTGATGTTCAGCGTGGTGCTCGCGCGGCTCTTTCCAACGCTGATTCTGCCGCTGTTCTACAAGACGACGCCGCTGCAGGATGCGGATCTCTCGCAGCGGCTCCTCGCCCTGTGCCAGCGCGCCGGGCTCTCGGTCATCGGGGTGTTTCGCTTCGACCTGGGCGCGGAGACGCGCAAGGCCAACGCCGCGCTGGCCGGGCTGGGGGGTACTCGCCGGGTGCTGCTGACCGACACGCTGCTGGGCGCGTTCACCCCGGAAGAGGTGGAGGGGGTGCTGGCCCACGAATTGGGCCACCACCGCTTCCACCATGTGCGCGCGTTCTTAGTACTCAGCGCCGTCGGGTCCTGGGCCGCGTTTACCCTGACCGACATCCTGAGCCGGCGATGGCTCGCACTCTGGCAGCTCGACGGCCTGACGGACCTTGCGGGGTTTCCGTGCTTAGCCCTCTGGTTCTGGGGGCTGGGGCTGGTCGGGTTGCCGCTGCAAAACGGCATCTCGCGCCTGCTGGAGTGGCAGGCGGACCGGTTCGCCGTCCGGCTGACGACCGGCCGCGCGTTTGCCGCCGCGCTGCGGCGCCTGGCCGCGCTGAACCTGGCGGATCCGAGCCCGCCGCGGTGGATGGTGTGGTTCTTCTATGACCACCCGCCGATCACCCAGCGGATCGCCGCCGCCGAGGCGTCGTGATGGACTGCACCGCGGTGCGGGGCTGGTTCTGCGCGCACCTGGAAGGGCGCTTGCCCGGCGATGAGCGCGGGTGGGTGGACGAGCACCTGGCCGCCTGCGCGCTGTGCCGAGCCGAGCTGGTGTCGCTCCAACAGATCCTGCGGGCGGTGCGCGCCAATCCGCCGCCGCCCCCGCCCGAGCTCTCGGCTGAGCAGCTGGCGCAGTTCACCGCCGTGCCAACGTGGCGGCAGCTGGGCGCCGTGGCCATGATGCTGTGGCGCGGCACGCCTGCCTGGCAGCGCGCGCTCGTGGCGGCGGTCGCGCTCGGCCTGGTGGCGGGCGGCTGGCGGCTGTTGGCGGCAAAGCCAACGCCCGCCCCGCCGGCGATCCCGCGCATGCCCGCGCCGATCGAGGTCCCTGACGCGCCCCCTGTTGACGAGGTGGAGCCGGAGCCGCTGTCGGCGCCCGTCGTGCCGAAGCCGGCCCCCGCGCCGGTGCCTCGGCCGATGCCGCCGCCCCGTCCGCCGACGCCTGCGGTCTCGGCGGTTCATCTGGCGCTGACCGCGGACCGGTCAGCCTACCGGGCCGGGCAGGCCATCCAGGTGCGGTTGACGCTGACCAACGGCGGCATCCAGCCTGTCCAGGTCATTGAGCTCGCGAAGGTCGGCACCCGGCTCATGCCCAGCGAGACCGTGCGGTTCGACGTGAAGACGGCCTCAGGAGCCGTCGTGCCCTATCGTGGTTCGGCGATGGATTGGCAGCCGGGGTTCGACCAGTTCGGCGCGCACCTGAAGCCCGGGGAACAGTTGCGCCACGATGTGGTCATCAACGATCCGGCCGCCGTCGGGTTCTATCCCCTGGACCAGCCCGGCCTGTACTACGTCTCGGCGCGCTACCGGGGCGTGGCCGGCGCCGCCCATTCGACTTCGCTCAGGGCGGCGTCCCGAGCGGAGTCGAGGGACGCCGGCCCCACCGACCGCGAGGCCGTCGTCTCCGACCCCATCCTCATCGAGATCCAACGTTCCTCCCCGTAGCGCGCCCCTTTTTGCTATAGTGGCATCCAAGGAGGTGAGGGCCATGCTCGCCGAGCTGGAACTGGTGCCCATCGGGACTAAAAGTGCCAGCCTCAGCGCCCTGCTGGCCGAGGTGGTCCGCCGCATTGATGAGAGCGGGCTGGACTACCGGGTCGGTCCCATGGGGACCGTGATCGAGGGCGATTGGGATGCCGTGATGCGGGTGGCGAAGTCATGCCACGAGGCCCTGCTGGCGTCCGTCGAGCGCGTGATGACGACCATCCGGATTGACGACCGCACGGATCGGCCTGCACCCGGCCGGATCGCGGCCAAAGTGCAGTCGCTGGAAGCGCGCCTCGGCCGGTCGCTGAAACGCTAGCCCCTTCCCGCCGTCTCACCAACCGGATTCTGCACCGAGCGCGCCGCGCGTCCCTCGGCGCCCTCCTGCTGATCGCCGCTGCGGCCCTGGCCGGCCGAAGCGCCTCGCTGCCGGCGCAGAGCGTGGTGGAGCGCGCGATTGACGGCGATACGGTCGAGCTGGCGGATGGGCGCTTGGTGCGCTACATCGGCATTGACACCCCGGAAGTGCGGCGTCGGGTGGGAGGGCGGTGGGTGCATGACCCGGAGCCGTTCGGCAAGGAAGCGAGCGCGGCCAATCGCGCGCTGGTCGAGGGCCGGCGCGTGCGGCTGGAGTACGACGTGCAGACCCACGACCGCTTCGGGCGGCTGCTGGCGTACGTCTATGTCTCGGACGAAGACGGCGAGCGGATGGTCAACGCCGAATTGGTGCGCGAAGGGTTCGCGCAGTTGCTGACCATCCCGCCCAACGTCCGATACGCCGGGCAGTTCCGCGCGCTGGCGGCGCAGGCCCGCCGGGACGGCCGGGGATTCTGGCGCAAGCCTCAGGCGGAGCGCTGAGACGCGGAGGGGTCGAAGAGGTGCCGGTACTTGGGAGAGCTGCGGAGGTTGCGAAGGTCCGGGTCGCTGCGCAGATACTCCATGTCGGCATACCCCAGCTCGATGGCGCGGCGCAGGGTGCCGAACGCCTCCTCCACGCGGTTGAGCAGGGAGTAGCTGCACGCGAGGTTGTACCAGATGACCGCGTCCGTGGCGCGCAGCTGGATCAGCCGCAGGTCAACGGCGAGCCCCTTCTCGTAGAGGCCGCGCCGGGTGTAGGCGTTGCCCAGGGGGATGAGGGCGTCGGCGAAGTCCGGGTAGGCGGTGACGAGCTTTTCGTAAAAGGCGATCTCGAACTCGAGCAGCTCGTCAGATTTGGATCGTCGCGGCATTCGATGATGTGTGCGCCGACGCGTGTCGGGATGAATGACTCTATTGTGCCAAGGATTCCGCGGTTGTCAAGCCTTCGCTCATGACGGGACTGTCTGAATTTCGACGCCACACTACAGAACCACAGAGGCGGCACAGAGACACAGAGACCTCTGTGCCTCTGTGGACTTCTGTGTCTCTGTGGTGTCGAGGGTCAATTGAGACACCGCCATCATGACGCTTGCTGAAGCGCTCTCGCAGCTGCAGCCGGTGCTGGCGCGCGTCGAGGAGTTCGCGCGGCGGCAGGGCTGGTCCTGTTTTCTCGTGGGCGGGTTCCTGCGCGACCAGCTGCTCGGCCGCGACCCGGCCTATGTCAACGCCGACCTGGCCGTCAATCATCCCGGGCTGGACGCGGGGCGCCGCCTGGCCGACCTGCTCGGGGGGACCTTCATCGCGCTCGATGAGGCCGCCGGCTCGGCGCGCGTCGTGGTGGGGCAGCCGGGACGGCGCGTCGAGCTGGACGTCAACCAGTTCCGCGGCCCCACTCTGGAAGCCGACCTCGGCCTGCGCGACTTCACGCTCAATGCGATGGCCGTCTCGCTGGCGGACTGGCTGCGCCGTCCGCACGCGCCCCAGCCGCTCATTGATCCGCTCGGCGGCCGCGACGCGCTGGCGCGCGGGCTGCTGCGCCCGTGTTTCGACGGCGCCTTCGAGGCGGATCCGGTGCGGATCCTGCGGGCCTACCGGTTCGCCGCGCAGCTCGGCGTGACCCTGGAGGCCTCGGCCGACCCGCTCATCCGGCAGGCGGTGCCCGGACTTGCGCGCGTCTCCGGGGAGCGCATCCGGGATGAGTTTCTGCTCATCTTCGAAACCGACCGGGCCGCCCCGGCGGCGCGCGCCCTGGAGGCGGCCGGGGCCCTCGAGGCGATCATCCCGGAGCTGGGCGCGGGCCGGGGCATGGACCAGGGGCCCTTCCATCATTTGGATGTGCTGGCGCATCAGCTCGAGGCGGTGGCGCAGGCGGACCGGATCCTCGCCGACTTCGCCGAATTCTCGCCGCCCCTGCGCCCGCCGCTGGGCGAGTACTGCGCGCAGCAGCTGGTCGAGCGGCGCACGCGCAAGGCCCTCATCAAGCTCGGCGCGCTGGTGCACGATGTCGGCAAGCCGTCGAACCGGCAGGTCCATCCGGACGGCGAAATCTGGTTCCTCGGGCATGAGGAGGGCGGGGCCGAGCTGACCGAGGAGATCGCGCGGCGGCTGCGGCTCTCCAACCGGGAGTCGCAGATGGTCTGGCGCCTGGTGCGCCACCACTTGCGGCCGGGCTTCTTAAGCCGCGAGCCCCAGCTGACGCGCCGGGCCGTGTACCGGTTTTTCAAGGACCTGGAAGACGACGGGCCGGCCTGCCTGCTGACCTGGTGGAGCGACCGGATGGCGACGCGCGGGCCGCAGTCCCGGCTGGACCAAGTGGACCAGCAGCGGGGGCGGCTCGAGGAGCTGCTCGCGGCCTATTTCTTCAAAGCCGAAGAAGTGGTCAAGCCGCCGCGGCTCGTGGACGGCCGCCGGCTCATGCAAGAGCTTTGCCTGCCGCCCGGGCCGGCCGTCGGGCAGCTGCTCGCCGCCATCGAGGAGGCCCAGGCCGAGGGCCGCGTGCGCACCGCGGATGAGGCGCTGGCCCTGGCGCGCGAGCTGCGCAAGACGGCCCAGCCCAATCCGTCCTAAGATGCGCGCGGCTCGCGGGCTGATGTGGGTCCTGCTCCTCGTCCTGGGCTGGGGCCGGCCCGCGTCCTCGGCGCAATCCCCGGTGACGGCGGGAGCGGCCAAGGAGCTGTTTGCGCTGCCCGCGCAGGTGCCGCTGGCCGGCTACAGCCGCCGCAAGGGCAAACCCTCGCAGGGGGTGCATGATCCGGTGGGCGTGCGCGCCCTGGTCCTTGAGCAGGGCGACACCGCCGTGGCGCTGGTCAGCGCCGACCTGCTTATCGTGGACGAGGTGCTGTTTGAGGCGGTGCGGCGCCGGCTGACGGCGCTGGGGTTTCCGCAGCGCCTCGTGCTGGTGCTGGCGGCCACGCACACCCACTCCGGCCCGGGGGGCTATGGTGCTAAGTTTTTCGAGAAGCTCTCCATGGGCCACTTCGATCCCGCGGTGTTCGAAGCCATCGTGGAGGCGACGGCTAGGGCCATCCAGCGGGCGCACGCGGCCAGGCAACCAGCCGAGTTCGGCTGCGCCACCGCGTCCATGCCAGGCCTGGTGCGCAACCGCATGACGCCCGGGGGACCGATGGATGACGAGCTGGCGGTGTGCGCCGCGCAGCGCGGCGGCCGGCCGCTGGCCGTGCTGGTTAATTTCGCAGCGCACCCGACCACTCTCGGCTCGGCCAATCGCGCCGTGTCCGCCGATTATCCCGGCGTGGTGGCAGGCGAGCTCGAGCGGCGCTTCCCTGGGGCCCAGGTGCTCTTCTTCGCCGGCGCGGTGGGGGATCAAGCGCCGGTAGGCGCAGGAGACGGGTTCGAGCGCGCGGTCAGCGTCGGCCGGCCGCTGGCCGAGGAGGCGCGCGCCTTGGTGGAACACCTGCAGGCCGAACCACCCCGGCGGCTGTCGGCGCGCCAGGAGCGGCTGGGGCTGCCGCCGGCGCGCGTCAGGCTGGGCCGGCGAGTCGCACTGCCGAGGTGGCTGAGCCGGCGGCTGGTGGATGACGATGCCACGCTGTCCGTCGTGTCCATCGGGCCGGCGGTGTTCTTTGGCGCGCCATGCGACCTGGGCGCCGAGCTGGGCCAGCGCCTCAAGGCGGCGGCCAGAGCGCGCGGCGCCACCCCCTTCATCGCCGGATTTGCCAGCGACTACATCGGCTACTGTCTTTCCGAGGCGGCGTCTCGCAGCGGAGAGTATGAGGCGTTGATGGCCTTCAATGGCCCGGCGGCCGGCGAGCAGGTGGTGGAGCGCCTCATCGCGATGCTCGAGGAAGTGGAGTCGAAGGCTGAGGCCGTCGAGCATTCTTCGCTGCGGGTCATCCATCTCTCCGGCACGCCGTATGAGCTCGGCTTCCAGCACGGCCGGCAGCTGCGCGCCGAAGTGCAGGGCGCCGTCGGCAGGGTCTTGGGGTATTTCCGGCGGTATCTGAAGGTGCCGGTCCTCAGCTCCGTGGCGGCGATGTGGTGGCTGGATGCCGCCTGGGGTCCGGCCGCGCCGTTTGTGCCGGCCGACTACCTGGAGGAGCTGCGGGGCCTGGCCGAGGGATCAGGCGTGCCCCTGCGGGATCTGCAGCGGCTGCACGCCGTGCCGGACCGCACGTACTCGTGCGCGACCTTCGCGGCCTGGGGGCGCGCCACCTCCGGAGGGCGGCTCATCCACCTGCGCAACCTGGACTGGAACATCCGCGCCGGCATCCAGGAGTATCCGGTGGTGTTCGTCGTGCGCCCCGCCGGCAAGCGGGCGTTCGTCAACGTGGGCTGGGCCGGGTTCATCGGGGTGCTGACCGGCGTCAACGACGCGCAGCTCTCGGTCGGGCAGGTGGGCGCCGAGACGGCCGACGCGACCTTCCGCGGCCTGCCGATGGCCTTTCTCCTGCGCCGCGTCCTGGAAGAGGCGCAGACGCTCGAGGCGGCGGCCGCGCTCATCCAGCGCGCCCCGCGGACCGTCGGCGTCAATTACGTCGTGGCGGATGCCAAGGCCCGGCGCGGCGTCGTCCTGGAGACGACCCGCCGCTATTGCCGGATCTTCGAGGCTGACGACGCCGCCGAGCGCGGCGTGGGGTACGCCCGGCCGATGCCGGATGCGGTGTTCCGGGCGGATACGGCGGTGGATCCCCGGATTCGCGAGCGGCAGTTCGCCTCCAAGGGCAATCCGTCCCGCCCTGGGCTTGAACCGCCGGCCGGCAGCGCCTATGCGGTGCGCTATCTCGGGCAGGCCGAGGGGTTGCGCGAGCGCTTCGGCCGCCTCGATGCCGAGGGGGCCAAAACCATCGCCCGGAGGGTGGCTCCGGATTCCAACGTCCAAAGCGTCATCTTCGCGTGGCCCGAGCTGTGGGTGGCCAACGCCCAGGGCCTGGCGCCGGCCGCTCAGAACCCCTACCAGCTGTTTGAGTTAGAGCAACTGTTTTCAACAGGACCCAGCGGTTCTTAAGCTCAAGTCCGCCTTGCCGTTTTCTGCATGGATCAGGTATACTTTCAGTAGCTCGGAAAGTGGAGCGTTCTGGCTCCCGAGAAGGGCACACCCGGAGCAATCCGGGGTCGCAAAGCTACGGATCCTGAGCACGTGGCAGGATCGCCGGGCCGCCGAAGGAGACCGCATGGCACGTCGAGACGTCAGGCAAGTAGAAGACAACCGGCCGCGGACTTCGCTGGGCAATGAGCGAGGCGCGGCCCTTTTGCTCACCGTCTACTTCTGCTCGGTGACGCTCTTCGTCATGAGCGCGCTCTCCCTCCAGCGCACCAACCTGGCCATGCGCGCCGCCCAAGTCTCGCGCGACCTGCAGCAGGCCTTCTGGCTCGCCGAGGCCGCCATGGACAGCGCGGCGGTGCGGCTGGCGACCGAGCAGCTCGTGGACGGCGTGCCCTATGAGATCTCGAGCGTGACCGGCAAGGCGGCCTTCACGCTCTATACCGACAGCGCCGCGATCACGGCTCCGGGCGAGGATGGCTCGGCCCGCATGAAGCTGACCCGCCGCATCGTCGGCCAGGGCACCGCGGCCAGCGGCGTAACCTCCTCGGTCAGCGCCTATTTCACCCAGGAGGGCCCGGCCCAGGGCGTCTGGGGCAACGGCATGGTCGTGGCCCACGGCGGGGCGGTGCACCCGGACGTGTTCTTCACCGGCTCGATGCGCTCCCAGCTCGGCGCCATGGCCTCGGTGGTGGACGCGGACGCCTCCCTGCTGCGCTACCACGGCGTGGCGCAGGCGGCGGACTTAAAGGACCTCGCAGCGCGCTCCAGCCAGGACCTGGTCAGCCTGAAGAACGGCTACAAGTACCTGCAGGGGATTACGGGCGAGGATGACAGCGGGATGAAGTACGTCGAGGGCAGCCAGCAGATGAGCATCCCCTATGTCAGCGGGGAGGCCACCATCGGAGAGCTGCCCAGCATCCAGACCGCTCAGCTGCCGACCTCCATCAATCCCGCCGAGTGCCAGGGCACG